>DATHJB010000068.1 GCA_035316325.1 Acidimicrobiales bacterium | reverse complement strand
GACGAGCCATCGCCGCGGCCGGGAGGCCGTTCTCGACGACTTCGCCGGTCGGTAGGAGGGTCGCTGGATCGATCGTCAGGAGACATGCCCCGTCGAAGGGGACGACGCGTCCCAGGACCCGGGTGACGGCCCGTGCGAGCTTCTGGACGCCGAGGCCACGGTGGACGAGGCGGACGATGTCGCCCCGGGCACGTTCTCGCGTCGCGGTCGCGACTGCCACGGATCGACCCTATCCACGCGTGGTGGGGCAATCATCACTCGAGGTCGCGGCGTTCGAGCAGGAAGGTTGCGGCCGTGAAGGCGGTGCCGACCCAGAGCAACAGCAACAGCGTGGCGGGGAGCACCCCGACCAGATCGACGTCCTCGGGGATGCCACCGGCCTCGGCGGGCAGGCCGGCGGCGGAGATCGACAGCGCTCCGAGGGGTCCGAAGCGGCCGACGTGGGGGGCCAGACCGAGGACGATCGGCTCGACGACGAACGAGAGCACCAGCAGGCTCACGACCGCGGCGATCTGGTTGCGCAGCAGCGCTCCGATGCCGACGCCGAAGGCGCCGAGCAGCGCGGCCAGGAGCGCGTTGCGGCCCGTCTGGGCGAGCATCTCGGACAGGGCCGGCAGCGGCAGGTCGCGGACCGACAGCACGAGGGCCCCGACGACGGCGACGGCGACCGCGGTGAGCACCGAGAGCAGGAGGCCGGCGGCGGCGAAGGCGATCGTCTTGGCCCCGAGGAACCGGAGCCGGTCGGGTGCGGCCAGCAGCGAGCTGGTGATCGTGCGGTGCCGCCACTCGCCGCTGATACCGACGACCGCGAGCACGAGGATGAGGAAGCTGCTCGTGTCGGAGGCGAACACGTCGACGAGGACGCTGTCCCTGGTCGGCTCGGTCAGGAGCGCGACCAGGCCGGCGATGAGCACCGAGCTGCCGACGGCGAGGGCGGTGAGCGCCACGAAGGTGCGGGTGGTGCGGAGCTTGAGCAGCTCGGCCTGCAGGAGCGCGTTCACGGTTGACCTCCGGTGAGGGTGAGGAAGGCGTCTTCGAGGGAACGGGTCTGGGTTCGCAGTTCGGTGAGGGCGACGCCGTGCTCGGCCGCCACCGCGCCGACCGAGGCGGGGGTGGTGCCGGTGACCAGGAGGGCGTCGTCGTCGCCGTCGCGGGCGACGGTCCACCCCTGCTGGTGGAGCAGCTCGCCGAGGCGGTCGGATGCGAGAGCTCGCGCTCGGTCAGCTGCTCGAGCGCGGGGAGGGGCTCTGCGGGGTCGGGCAGGGCCCGGACGAAGTGGTCGAGCAGGCGGCGGGTCACGCTGGCGGCGAGCAGGGCGTCGCCCCGGGCCACCACCCGCACGCCCTCGACGAGCTCGGCGGGTCGCACGTCCTTGAGCATGAAGCCACTCGCTCCGGCGCGCAGGGCGGCGAAGACGTACTCGTCGATGTCGTAGGTGGTGAGGATGATGATCCGGACCGGGCTGCCCGACTCCACGATCCGCCGGGTGGCCGCGATGCCGTCGACCGAGGGCATGCGGATGTCCATGAGCACGACGTCCGGCCCGGTCTCGCGGACGAGGGAGACGGCCTCGTCGCCGTCGGCGGCCTCGCCGACGACCTCGATGTCGTCCCGGGCGTCGAGGATCATCCGGAAGCCCACCCGTACCAGCGTCTGGTCATCGACGATCACCACCCGGATGGTCACGGCACGCTGTCCCTGGCGACATCTGCCGCGACCACCGTGTCCGCGGCCACCGCCGTGTCCGCCGGGTCGAGCGGGAGGAGCGCGTGGACCCGGAACCCGCCGTGGGCCGTCGGGGCGGCGTCGAGCGTGCCTCCCAGCACCGTGGCGCGCTCGTGCATGCCGATGATCCCGTAGCCGGGACCGTCGGAGGCCGCCGGCGCCGCCGTGCCGTCGTCGACGACGTCGATCTCGACCGCATCGGGCCGGTAGCGGACCGTCACCTCGGCCGAGCGGGCGCGGGCGTGGCGCAGCGTGTTGGTCAACGCCTCCTGGACGATCCGGTAGGCCGACAGGTCGATGCCGGCCGGTAGCGCCGCCGGCGGGCCGTCGACCGTGACGGTCACGTCGAGGCCCGCCGCCCGCACCTGGCCCGCCAGCTCATCGAGTCGGTCCAGGCCGGGCTGGGGCGACGACGGCGACCGGAGCTCGCCCGGGAAGACCGCCCCCAGCAGCCGGCGCAGCTCGACCAGGGCCTCGCGGCCGGTGCGCTCGATCGCGAGCAGCGCGCTCCGGGCCTGGTCGGGGTGGGTGTCGAAGACGTCACCGGCCGCGCCGGCCTGCACGACGATCACCGACACGCTGTGGGCGATGACGTCGTGCAGCTCGCGGGCGATGCGGGCCTTCTCCTCGCCGGCGGCCTGCCGCGCCGCGGCGTGGGCGGCGTCGACCCGGTGCCGGGCCGCCTCCGCCAGCACCCACACGGTGAAGGCCAGCGCCATGGTGAACACCGCCTCCTCGGCGTGCGTGCTGAACACGTTGATCGACGACACCGCGAGCAGTCCCGCCAGCCCGACCAGCGACACGTTCGGTGGGCGCGCCAGGGTCAGCGACCAGATGGCGGCCAAGCCGGCAAACGGGATGACCAGCTCGGGGACGAGCAGGTGGTAGGGCACCGTCGCGGCGAGGACGACGGCCGCCACCAGCTCGGGACGCTGCGACCGCCAGGCGAGAGCACCCCCCATCACCGCCGCGAGCAGCACGCCGGCGATCTGCCGCCCACCGCCACGCGGCTCGAGCGCCGTCGCGGCGCAGAGCAGGCCGATGCCCCACGGCACCGCCAACTCGACCACGCGCGCCAGCCGGCGCCGTACCGGGCGCGCTCCGCGCGACCTGCTCTCCACCGCCCTAACGGTAGGAGGGGTGATCCCCGCCGCCATCGGTCCCGAGGATGATCCCGACCTCCTCCTCGCGCATCAGCTCCCCGTGCGGTCCGGCGGGTGGGAGGAGGTCGACCGGCATGACAGACTCGGGGGAGCGGACTGTGGAGGTGACGGCGGGTGAGTGACGCTGACGGCGCGGGGTTCGTGCCGGCGGAGTTCGACGTGCCGGCCGGCATGGCGGGCGACGGCTTTCGTCTGACGCCGCTCGGGCCGGAGCACAACGCCGCCGACTACGAAGCCTGGACGTCGAGCATCGACCACGTCCGGGCGACACCGGGCTTCGCGGGCAGCTCGTGGCCCACGCCGATGACACCCGACGAGAACCGGCGCGACCTCCAGGGGCACCGCGACGACTTCGACGCGAGGCGAGGCTTCACCTACACGGTGCTCGACGCCCGGGATGTTGTCGTCGGCTGCTTGTACATCTACCCGTCGGACAAACCCGGGGTCGACGCCGACGTCAAGTCCTGGGTCCGCGCCGACCGGAGCGACCTCGACCGTCCCCTCTGGGCCGCCGTCACGACCTGGCTCCGAGACACCTGGCCCTTCACGAGCTTCCAGTACGCCGAACGCGACCCCGACGACGCTCCCTGACGCTTCGCCCGCCGGGGGTGGGCGAGACTGGGGGAGTGGTCGGCAGCATCGAGCCCGGGCGGGAGGCGTTCGCTCGGCAGGCGTGGGCCGATGCCTACCGGCTACTGGCGGGCGGGGAGGCGCAGGAGGGCGAGGACCTCGAGCGGCTGGCGGTTGCCGCCCACCTCGTCGGCGAGGACGACGAGAGCGCTCGGGCCTGGGAGCAGGCCCATCACGCCCACGTGCGCCGTGGCGACCGCGAACGGGCCGCCCGGTGCGCCTTCTGGTTGGCGCTCGGCCTGCTGCTGCGGGGCGACGTGGCGCAGGGCGGGGGGTGGCTGACCCGGGCGGAGCGGCTGGTGGCCGACGACACCCGGGAGAGCGTGGCGGCCGGCCTGATCCGGGTGCCGATGGTGCTCGAGGCACTGGAGGGCGGCGACGCGAAGCGGGCGTACGAGCTGGCCGGGGAGGTCGTCGACCTGGCCCGGCGCCTCGGCGACCCGGACCTGCTGGCCCTCGCCGTCCTCGGCCGCGGCCAGGCGTCGCTGGCTCTGGGCGAGACCGGCCGAGGCCTGAAGCTGCTCGACGAGGTGATGGTGTCGGTCACCACGGGCGAGGTGGCCCCGATCCCGGCCGGCATCGTCTACTGCGCGGTGATCGAGGCGTGCATGGACGTCTTCGACCTGCGCCGTGCCGCCGAGTGGACCGAGGCGCTGCACGGCTGGTGCGCCGCCCAACCCGACCTCGTGCCCTACAGCGGGCAGTGCCTCGTGCACCGGTCGCAGGTGCTGCAGGCCCACGGCTCGTGGAGCGACGCCGCCGCCGAGGCGGAGCAGGCCCGCCGGCGGCTGTCCGACCCGATCCACCCGGCGGTCGGGCTGGCGTTCTACCAGCAGGGCGAGCTGCACCGGCTGCGGGGCGAGCACGCGGCGGCCGAGCAGGCGTACCGGGCGGCCAGCCGGCACGGTCGTGAGCCGGCGCCGGGCTTCGCGCTCCTGCGACTGGCCGAGGGCAACGTCGAGGCCGCGGTGGTGGCGATCCGGCGGATGGTCGACGAGAGCCGTGGCCGCCTCGCCCGTCCCACGATGCTGGCGGCGGCGGTCGAGGTGCTGCTGGCCGCCGGCGACGTCGGGGCGGCGCGGGCGGCGGCCGACGAGCTGGGCGACATCGCCGGCCGGATCGACGTGCCGCTGCTGCACGCCGTGTCGCAGTGCGCGACGGGCACGGTGCTGCTCGCCGAGGGCGACGTCGCCGCCGCGCTGACCGCGCTGCGCCGGGCGGACCAGGGGTGGCGCAGCCTGGGGATGCCCTTCGACGCCGCCCGCGCCCGGGTGCAGCTCGCCGGGGCCTACCGGGCGCTGGGCGACCACGACGCCGCGGACCTCGAGCTCGACGCGGCCCGCGCGGTGTTCGAGCAGCTCGACGCCGCCCCCGAGCTGGCACGCCTGGCGCAGGTGACCGGCGCGGCCACCGCACGACCCACGGCGCTCACCGGGCGCGAGTGCGAGGTGCTCAAGCTCGTCGCCGCCGGCAAGTCCAACCGCCAGATCGCCGCCGACCTGGTGATCAGCGAGCACACCGTGGCCCGCCACCTGCAGAACATCTTCGCGAAGCTGGGCCTGTCGTCGCGTGCGGCGGCCACCGGCTACGCCTACGAGCACGGCCTGGCCTGAACCCCGCGTGGTCAATTCTGACCACGCGGCCGCCGCCGGCCGATGGTGGATCCGGGCGATGCGGTGCGCACCGAAGCCTGCGTACGTTGCGATCCATGCCCGGCCAACAGATCCAGACGCCACCCGACCAGGACACCGTCGAGCGGCTGAGCGCCGCGTTCAACCGCTGCTACGAGACGCTCGACGCCGGCGACGGCGTGTTCGCGGACGACGTCTTCTGCGACCTCCTGCCGCCGTTCTGGCGCTTCCAGCTGCAGGGGCGGGACGCCTTCGTCGCCCAGCTGCGGGCCATCAGCCAGGGCCGGTCCACCGTCCGCCTCCTGCGGGTGGTGCCGACGGCCACGGGCTTCGTGGTCGAGCACGAGGAGACCGACCACGGTGAGAAGGTCGAGGTGGCCCGCCGCCTGATCCTGTGCGAGGTGCGGGACGGCCTGATCACCGAGGTCCTCTGCTACTGCAACGGCGGCTGGGACGACGAGCTGCGGGCCCGGCACGCGGCCGAAGCCCCGATGCTGCGGGAGGACGGGGCGTGACCGCCGTGGACGAGACCACGCCCACCACACCCACCACGACAACGACCACGCCGACGACCACGCCGACGACGCCGGAGGGCGTCCTGGACGCCGTGCGGGCCCTGGCGCCGACGATCGCCGCCCGTGCCGGCGAGATCGAGGCGGCCCGGCGGGTGCCGCCCGACCTGCTCGACGAGGTCGCCCGCGCCGGTGCCTTCCGGCTCCTGCTGCCCCCGAGCCACGGCGGTCTCGGCGCCGACCTGCCCTCGGCGCTGCGGGTCTACGAGGCCCTCGCCCGGGCCGACGCGTCGCTGGCCTGGACCGTGATGATCGGTGGCGGCGCCTGGTGCGACCTCGCCGGGCTGCCCCGTGCCACCTTCGACGACCTGTTCCCCGGCGGGGACGTCGTCGTCGCCGGTGCCATCAGCCCGTCGGGGTCGATCGCGCCGGACGACGGCGGCTACCGGGTGAGCGGGCGCTGGGGCTTCGCCAGCGGCTGCGAGCACGCCGACGTGCTGTACGGCAACTGCATCGAAGGGGTGGTCGACGGTGAGCCCCAGCTGCGCATCGCCGTCTTCTCACCCGACCAGGTGGTGATCGAGGACACCTGGCGGGTGTCGGGGCTCTGCGGCACCGGCAGCCACCACGTCCGCGTCGACGACGTCGTCGTCCCGGCCGGCCGCACGGTCGCCGTCATGACCGCGGAGCCGTGCGTCGACGCGCCGATCCTGCGCGTGCCCCCACCGTCGCTGTACGCACTGACGATCGCCGCCGCGGCGCTCGGCACCGCCCGGGCCGCGCTCGACGACGTCGTGGCCCTCGCCGCCGGCAAGGTGCCGCTCTTCGCCGCGGCGCCGCTGGCGACCAACCCGCGGTTCCAGTTCGCGCTGGCGACCGCCGACACCGAGCTGCGGGCCGCCCGGGCGCTGGTCCACGAGACGGCCGGCGCAGCCTGGGAGACCGCGACCCGCGACGACGGCCCGTTCACGCTGGAGCAGAGTGGGCTGGCCCGGGCGGCCGCGGCCTGGGCCACCGACCGGGCGGCGGCCGTGGTCGACGCCGCCTACCGCGCCGGCGGCGGCACGTCCCTCTACACCGACTCGCCCCTGCAGCGCCGCCTGCGCGACGTCCACGCGATCACCCAGCACTTCCTGGTCAAGGACGACACGCTCACCACCGCCGGCGCCGTCCTACTGGGCCTGGACCCCGACGTCCCCGTCTTCTGAGCTCACGGGTGCTCCGGCGCGGGGCGTGGAGGTCGGCGTCGACGGGCGGCGTCCTCCTCCTCGGCGGCGGCCGCGTAGGCGCCCACGGCGTCGAGCAGGGCGTCGTCGGCCGGGGGGCACACCCGCCGCCAGTGCGGCCCGTAGGTGGGGTAGGCGTCGAGGTCGTAGCCGCCGTCCCACTCCGGTGAGAACATCGCCGCGAAGTAGTCGCGCACGATCGACTGCGCGTCGGCGTCGGCGCCGGTGGGTCGGGCGACGTAGTCGACCCGCCACTGGTGCCGGACCTCGCCGCCGTCGCTGGCATGCAGGAGGTGCTCGTCGAACACGATCACGTCACCGGGCGACGTCTCGACGGCGACCTCGGAGGACGACGACGATGCGCCCGGATCCCCGCGGTGCGAGCCGGGCACCACGCGCAACGCGCCCCGCTCGGCGGTGAGCGGCTCCAGGTAGCAGGCGAAGCCGAGGCTGGCCAGGTCGAGCTCGCTGTCGCGGTGCCGGCTCGACCCGCCGTGGTACTCGACCGCCTTGGCGCGCACCGGCAGCACCGGGGTCCCCAACAGCCCCGCGGCGGTCGCGCTGAAGCCGTGCAGGAGCTCCAGGCTGACCGGGGCGCGCTCCGACATCAGCGGCAGGTAACGGAACGCGATCGCGGCCTCGGCGCTCACGTTGTTGGGCCCGACGTCGCCGAAGCCCTCTGCGAACGCCTCGGTGACCTCGGCGATCAGCGGCGCCGGGTCGAAGGCGTCCCGCAGTACGACGAACCCGTCGGACCTGAACTGCTCCACATCGATCTCCACGCCCCCATCTCAGCCCTTGAGGGCGCCGGAGGCCAGGCAGTTCGTCATGCCGAGCCGTCGGGCCGGTCCCCTCGAATCGAAACTTCGACAGAAGTGGTCGCCATAGCGCCACCTGTGTCGAAGTTTCGATTCGACGGGTGGGTGGTCAGGCGCTCGGCGGGTCGTGGCGGGTGGCGTCGGTGCCGAAGGCGGGGCGGGTCTGGCGGTCGTCGAGCGACTCGAGCTCCTGGAACAGCGTGATCCGCAGGCCGGCCGGGCCGTCGAGGCGGGCGTTGAGCGACCGCCAGGGCGTCTCGACCGGGGGCGCCACCAGCGTCGCTCCGGCCTCGACGAGCTTGTCGGTCATGGCCTGCGAGTCGGCCACCTCGAACGCCACGCGGATGCCGGCGGGCGTCGGCTGCCCGGCCTCGACCTGGTCGATCATCCGCTTCTGAGCCGGGTTGGCGATCTCGAGCGTGGCGCGACCGGCCTCGAGGATCGCCACCCGGGCGTCGCCGTCGCCCTCGAACGCCGCCTGCTCGGGCAGCCCGAGCACGTCGCGGTAGAAGGCGACCGCCGCCTCGTAGTCCTCGGCCTCGACCACGAGGCGCAGCTGCAGGACGGGACGCCCCTCGGACATGGGTTCGTTCATGCTCGCCACGCTAAGGCAGGGGTACGGTGGCGCCATGGTGGGTCTCGACGAGGTCGGCCGGCTGGCCGGGGAGCTCCCGGAGGTCACCGAGGGGGAGCGGCACGGCAATCGCACCTGGTCGGTCGCCGGCAAGACGTTCGCCTGGGAGCGGTCGTTCAGCAAGGCCGACATCCGGCGGTTCGGCGCCGAGGAGCCGCCCGAGGGGCCGATCCTCGCCGTGCGGGTCGAGGACCTCGGCGAGAAGGAGGCCGTGCTCCAGGCCGAGCCCAAGGGCTTCTTCACGATCCCGCACTTCGACGGGTTCGCGGCCGTCCTGATCCAACTGAAGACGGTCACCAAGCGACCCCTGCGGGAGGCGCTGGTCGACGGCTGGCTGGCGTGCGCACCACCCAAGCTGGCCACCGCGTACCTCGACGAGGAGTCTCCCCACCGCTGACGGCGCACCGCCCGACGGCTCGCGTTGACAGGGTTGTCAGTGTCGGTAACAGTCGGGGCCGAGACAGGGAAGGGGGGAGCCCGTGGTCGTGAGCGATGCGTTCACGTCGAGCCCGTTCGTCGGGGCCGTCGAGCCGATCGTCGCCGACGACGAGGAGATCCGCCGCCACCTCGCCGCCGCCGAGGTCCCGCCGCTGCTCCCCGCCCTCGCCTACGTCACTGGCGACCTGTCGCTCCTGCGTGACCACCTGCGGCCCGACCCGGCGCTGTCGGCCCTGCCCCAAGGTGGCCTCTCCGAGGAGCAGCAGGCCGAGATCCGCCGGCTCGCCCTCGACGTGCTGGTCGCCTTCCGGGACGGCGGCAGCCGCCCCGCCCCGCTGCCGTCCGACGACGACGTGCTGCGGATCATGGAGTACGCCGTGGGCGGGTCGGACATGGGGGAGTACCTCCCGCTGCTGGAGGAGGAGCTGGCGCACCGGGGCGAGGACCCGCGGGCGCCCGGCTGGCGGCTCGACGAGGTCGCCCCCGACGTCGACCTCCGGGTGGCGATCATCGGCGCCGGCATGTCCGGCATCCTCGCCGCCCACCGCCTCCAGCAGGCGGGCGTGCCCTTCGTCGTGCTGGAGAAGAACGACGACCTGGGCGGCACCTGGTACGAGAACGCCTATCCCGGCTGCCGGGTCGACAACCCGAACCACAACTACAGCTACTCGTTCGCCCAGCGCCACGACTGGCCCGCCCACTTCTCCACGCAGGACGTGCTGCACGGCTACCTCCGCGACTGCGTCGAGGCGTTCTGCCTGCGGGACCACATCCGGCTCGGCACCGAGGTGGTGTCGTGCACATGGTCGGAGGACGACCAGCGCTGGACGCTGGAGCTGCGCGGCGGCGAGCCGGTGGTCGTCCACGCCGTCGTCAGCGCCGTCGGCCAGCTCAACCGGCCCCGCCTGCCCGACATCCCCGGCCGCGCCACGTTCAACGGTCCGGCGTTCCACTCCGCCCGCTGGGACCCGGACGTCGACCTGCGGGGCAAGCGGGTGGCGGTGATCGGCACCGGGGCCAGCGCCGTGCAGATCATCCCCGAGATCGCGCCGGTCGTCGGCGAGCTGACCGTGTTCCAGCGGACGCCGCCGTGGCTGGTGCCGACGCCCGACTACCACGACGCCGTCGCACCCGGCCTGCGCTGGCTCTACGACCACGTGCCGTCGTACAGCGAGTGGAACCGCTTCTGCATCTTCTGGCGGATGGGCGACGCGGTGCTGGAGAGCGTGCGGGTGGACGAGTCGTTCGAGCCCGGCGACGGCAGCCCGGCGGTCAGCGAGATGAACGAGCTCGTGCGGCAGATGTTCACCCTCTACCTGGGCATGGAGTTCGCCGACCGGCCCGACCTGCTGCCCGCCGTCGTGCCGACGTACCCGCCCGGCGCCAAGCGGATGCTGCGCGACAACGGCGTGTGGGCGGCGGCGCTGAAGCGGGACAACGTGCGTCTGGTGGGCGGCTCGATCCGGCAGATCACGCCGACCGGCATCGTCACCGAGGACGGCGAGGCGCACGACGTCGACGTGATCCTCTACGGCACGGGCTTCACGGCCTCGGAGTTCCTGATGCCGATGACGGTGACCGGGCGGGACGGCGTCGACCTGCACGGGCGGTGGGCGGGCGAGGCCCGCGCCTACCTGGGCGTCACCGTGCCGGGCTTCCCCAACCTGTTCTGCCTCTACGGCCCGAACACCAACATCGTGATCAACGGCAGCATCGTGTACTTCTCCGAATGCGGGGTCCGGTACATCCTCGGGTGCCTGCGGCTGCTGCTGGAGTCGGGCCACGGGGCGCTCGACGTGCGCCCGGACGTCCACGACCGGTTCAACGCCGAGGTCGACGCCGAGAACCGCCGCATGGCGTGGGGCGTCTCCGATGTGAACAGCTGGTACAAGAACGCCAGCGGGCGGGTGTCGCAGAACTGGCCGTTCACGCTGCTGGAGTACTGGCGGCGGACGCTGCGGCCCGACCCCGACGACTACGAGATGTCAGGCGTTTTGCCCAAGGGGGAGAGGGATCTGTGATCGACGACGCCGAGGTGTCGACCCGGGCGCGGGCGCTGGCCGGCGCCGTGGAGCCCTTCGCCGGGCAGGTGTACTTCGCTCCGGAGTGCCACGCCCGCTACGTCGGGCTGGGCTTCGCCCCGAGCCGGGGTTCGTTCGGCGGCAACGTCGCCGCCCCGGACGGCCCCGCCTACTTCTGCAGCCGTGGCTCGGTGATGGGTCAGGTGCCGGGTGAGGTCGTGGCGGCGGCGTTCGCGGTGTTCAACCCGGCGGTGGTGGTGCCGCTGGTCGCCCACGGCTGGGGCCTGACCGATGCGGCGACGATCTGCGCCGAGCGGACCGCGGGCGCGGTGGCCCAGCTCACCCGGGTCCTCGGGCCGGCGCCGGAGGGCCTCGGCCGGGCGGTCGCGCTGCTGGCCCGGGCGGTCGAGCCGCTCCGCCCCGAGGGCCGGCCGCTCTACTCGGGCCTGCTGGCGCTCGGGCTGCCGGGCGACAGACCGCTCGCCGACGCCTGGCGGCTGGCCGACATGCTGCGCGAGTTCCGGGGTGACGCCCACACCGCGGCGTGGACGACGGCAGGCTTCGACGCCACCGAGATCGGCCTGCTCACCG
>DATHJB010000067.1 GCA_035316325.1 Acidimicrobiales bacterium | reverse complement strand
GTGCTTGCCGACAACGGTGACGGTGAGCGATCTCTCGGCATCCACGTCTCGGGGGAGGAAGGCTTCGTAGCCACTGCCATACAACATTGGCCTGGGGTTGTCGCTCATCCCACCATCCACCGACACGTACGTCCGAATGTCGGGCACCGTTTTGATCGTGCCCACGGTGTAGAGGGTGACAGCAGCTTGCGCGGCGATCGAGCGCCCGGGCTCGGCCACGATGCGGCTGTCGATCCCGGCGGCTCGACACGAGTCGATCACGGTCCTTCCCCACTCGGTGATCGTGGGCGCTTCCTCACCCTCGACGTAGGGCACACCGAGTCCGCCACCCACAGACAGCTCCGGCAGATCGAGCGCCCGAACCCAGGGAGCGATCACTTCGATCGCCTGGTGGAAGAAGTCCGCGACGAACACCTGACTACCGATGTGCACGTGAACGCCGACGAGATCGACTGCGGGTGATCCTGCGGCTCTCTCGACGGCCTTGGTGAGCTCCCCCGAGGCGATACCGAAACCGAACTTGGAGTCGAGCTGGCCCGTCCGGACGAACTCGTGGGTGTGTGCCTCGACACCTGGTGTCGCCCGGACGAGGACCTGTGGGACCAGTCCGTCCTCGAGGTTCAGGCGGTCCAAGCGGTCCAGCTCGTCGAGGCTGTCCACGACAATCCGCCCGACCCCCGCCTCACGTGCCCGCCGCAGCTCGTCGACGCTCTTGTTGTTGCCGTGAAGCACCAGACGATCGGCCGGAACGCCCGCGGCGAGCGCGACGTGCAGCTCGCCGCCCGTTGCAACGTCCAGGCACAGGCCCTCTTCGTGAGCCAACTGGGCCATGGCGACACAGAGGAACGCCTTGCTGGCGTAGGCCACGCCGTCCCCGAAGACATCAACCGCTTCGCGGCAGCGAGCCCGGAGATGAGCTTCGTCGTAGACGAAGAGCGGTGTATCGAACTCAGCGACGAGATCCTCGAACGAGCAGCCCGCTATGGCGAGAGACCCGTCTGCGTTCACCGAAGCATTGTCCGGCAGCAGACGGCGCGGTAGGGCGCTCATGAAGATCGCGCCCAACACGTATGAGCAGGCACGATGCACGATGCTACTGGGCGTGACCGCCGGATCCCTAGCAAATTGCCCATCGATGAGGGCCAAGCGCTAGCGGGTCAGAGGTTCCGGGCGACGTGGGGGGTGAGGACGAGGGTCAGCTGGTCGTGGCTCAGGAGGCTGTAGAGCCGCTGGCCCTCGGTGAGCATGTCGGGGCAGTGGTCGAGCTCGCCGACCAGCTCCTCCGATCCGAGCTCGCGGCCCGTCCGGAGCTCGTAGACCGTGATGCGGTACCTGGCCGTCTGCACGTCCACGATCCCGCCGTCTCCGACGTACTCGCACTCGTCGTAGCCCTCCGGCGGGGAGGCGACGAGGCCCAGCCGGTCGATGCAGGCGACGAGCTGCACCCGGGCCGGGTCCTCCGGGAGCCACACGGAGGGGTCGTCGACCTGGTACGACAGCGCGGGGAAGACCGCCACCGGGTGCGGGGCCGGGCCGCGGTGCCGGGCGGCGTCGACGTAGGGCTCGCCGGGCGACTCGCACGCGTCGGCCAGGTGCCAGATGCGGTCGGGCACCCGGCGGGGGTCGTCGTCGAGCAGCTCCCGCCCGACGACGAAGACGACCACCACGGCGGCCACGACACCGAAGACGCTCAACACAGTCACGACCGCCGGTCGCCGGCGCACGGCCCACCAGATGTCGAACCACCGGTCCAGCAACCTGTCGCCAATCATCGGGGGCTGAAAGTACAGGCCCCCAGCCCGCCCCCTACCCTGGCGGGCGTGGAACGAGGCGACCTCACGCCGCTGGGCGAGTTGGTGCGGGGCATCCGGGTGTCGGTGTTCCGGCGCCTGCTGCTCGCCAACGTCGCCGGGGGCAGCGTGGTGCTGGCGTACAGCCAGCTGACGCTGGGCGAGAGCATCGCCCCGAAGGTGGGGCTACCGCTGGTGCTGCTGGCGTTCGGGGCGACGTTCGCGGTGTCGGCCGTGCTGGCCAACGTGTGGGCCTACCTGGCCTTCTCCCGCTCGGTGGCCTGGGTGGTGGAGGAGCGCCCGCCGACCGACGAGGAGCGGGCCGCGGTGCTGCGCCTGCCCTGGTGGTCGGCGCTGCGGCCCTTGCTGTTCTGGGTGGTCGGGGCGGTGATGTACGGCATCGCGGCGCCCCTGGCCGGCGCCGGGGCGCTCGACGTGCTGCAGATCGTCAACGCCATCGTCCTCGGCGGCCTGGTCACCTGCGCCCTCGGCTTCCTGCTGATCGAGCGGACGTTCACCTCTCTGTTCGCCCTCGCCCTGGCCGGGGAGCCGCCCCGCCGACCGGCCACCCTGGGCGTGCGCACCCGCCTGCTGTTCGCCTGGGCGGCCGGGTCGTGCGTGCCGCTGCTGGCCTTCGGCCTCGACGTGGCGGTGCCCGAGACCCGCATGCCCCCCGAGGCGGTGGTGGTGCTGACCATCGCCGGGATCGGGGCCGGGCTGATGGCCACGATCGCCACCGCCAAGTCGCTGGCCGACCCGCTCGACAGCGTGCGCGACGCCATCGGTCAGGTGCGCGACGGTCGCTTCGACGTCCACCTCACCGTCGACGACGGCGGCGAGATCGGCCAGGTGCAGGCGGGCTTCAACAACATGGTGGCGGGCCTGCGGGAACGGGAGCACGTGCAGGACCTCTTCCGCCGCCACGTCGGGCCGGCGGTGGCGGTGCGGGCCCTGGAGCACGGCACCGGCCTGGGCGGCCAGCAGAGCGACGCCAGCATCGTCTTCGTCGACCTCATCGGCTCCACGGCGATGGCCGAGGTGCTGCCGCCGACCGAGGTGGTCGACACGCTCAACGACTTCTTCGACGTGGTCGTGCGTTGCGTCGACGCCCACGGCGGCTGGGTCAACAAGTTCGAGGGCGACGGCGCCCTGTGCGTGTTCGGAGCGCCCGCCCATCAGCCCGACCACGCCTCCCGCGCCCTGCAGGCGGCCCGGCTGCTGCAGTCCGGCATGTGCGGCCTGGCCGAGCGCCACCCGGGCCTGCAGGCCGGCATCGGGGTGTCGTCGGGCCAGGTGGTGGCGGGCAACGTCGGCACCGAGGCCCGCTACGAGTACACGGTGATCGGGCCGGCGGTGAACGAGGCGGCGCGGCTCACCGACGTGGCCAAGGGTCGGCAGGTGAAGGTGCTGGCGTCCGGCGAGGCGGTCCGCCGGGCGGGCGGCGAGGCGGCGCAGTGGCGTGACGTGGGCAGCGTCGCCCTGCGGGGCCGCAGCAGCCCGACGCCGATCCGCGAGCCGATCCCCGAGCCCGTGTCCGCCGAGGCCCCGGGCGTCCCGACGTGACGACGGAGCCCGGATCGCCCGACATCCGGCTGCGTCGCCACCCGCAGCAGGCCCGCAGCCGGGAGCGGGTGCAGCGCCTGCTGGAGGCGGCCGACCACGTGCTGGCCACCGAGGGGTACTCGGCGCTGACCATGCGGCGGCTGGCCGACGAGGCCGGCGTGCCGGTGGGGACCATCTACCAGTTCTTCGCCGACAAGGCCGGCGTGGTCGACGCCCTGGCCCGGCGCTACATCGGCGAGTTCGACGGGATGATCGAGCTGCTGGTGGCCGACGCCGAGTCGCAGCGCTGGGACGACGTGGTGGGCACCGTGATCGACGCCGCCATCGACATCTACCGGTCGCGGCCCGGCTACCTGGCGCTGTGGATCGGCCGGCACCTGAGCCCGGAGCTCCAGCAGGCCGACGAGATGAACAACGCGGCGATCGCCGACGGCCTGCGCCGCATCCTGGTGGCCCAGTACGGCCTGGCCGACGACGAGCGGCTGGCCCGCAAGTGCCAGGTGGCGGTCCAGACCACCGACGCCCTGCTGCAGCTCGCCTTCCGCCTCGACCCCAAGGGCGACGACGCCATCCTCGACGAGGCCCGCCGCCTCCAGCGCCTCTACCTCACCGTCGTGGTCGACGACGCCGGCCCCTGACCGAAACCTCGACACGGCTGGCGCTCTGGCCACCACTTCTGTCGAAGTTTCGGTCGGTCGTCGTCCGGTCGGGCGGTCAGCGGCGGTGGAGGGTGCGGGTCCGCTTGTGGATCCCGCGGAACGTCCGGTAGGCGCGGTCGTAGGTCGACCACGTGGTGGGGTCGGGCTCGTAGGTGGCCTGGATGGCGACGCGGTCGGGGATGTCGGCCCAGGTGAGCTTCCCCAGGGCGACCGCGGCGATGAGGCCGGCGCCCCGGGCGTTGGCCAGCACCGGCTCCGCCGCCTGCCGGATGGGGCGGTCGAGCACGTCGGCCATCGTCTGGCACCACAGGGGCGACTGGGCCCCGCCGCCGACGAACGTCAGCGAGTCGAACCGTCGCGCATCCCGGGGCAGGCGGACGAAGCCCTCGACCGTCTCCAGCATCCAGCGGGCGTTGAGCGCCACGCCCTCGAACACCGACCGCACCAGCGTCGTCCGGTCGGTCGCCAGCGACATGTTGAACCAGCCGCCCCGCAGGCGGTGGTCCTCCACCGGGGTGCGCTCGCCGTTGAGCCAGGGCGTGAACACCACGCCGTCGCTGCCCGGCGGTGCGGACGCGGCCATGGCGTTGAGCCGGGCCAGGGCGTCGGCGGGCACGTCGTCGGGGTAGACGACGTTGTCGGCCAGCCAGGTGAGGGCCTTGCCGGCCACGTCCTGCACGGTCGCCACCCAGTAGCGGCCGGGCACGACGGCCGGCAACGAGGCGATGTTGGTGCGCAGGTCGGTCTTCTTGTAGGGCACGTGGCAGGTGAGCCAGGCCGACGTGCCGACGTAGAGGTGCGCCTGGTGGTCGCCCACCGTGCCCGCCCCGACCGCGGCCGCCGTGGTGTCACCCGTGCCGGCGACCACCTGGACGTGGGTGCCCAGCCCCAGCTCCCGGGCCACCTCGGGCAGGATCGGCCCCACGATCGACGCCGGCGGCACCAGCTCGGGCAGGGTCGCCGGGTCGAAACCCGAGCGGGCGGCCAGCTCCTCGTCCCAGCGCACCGAGTAGGGGTCGCGGTTGTCGCTGCACCAGCGCAGCGCCGCGGTGTCGTAGCCGGCGACGGCCCGCCCGGTGAGCCGCATCGTGAGGTACTCGGGCACGTCGAGGAACCAGCGGGCGGCGGCGTAGGCGTCGGGCGCCTCGTGGCGCAGCCACTGCACCTGCCCCACCGGGTCCTTGCCGGTGGGCGACGGCACGCCCCCGGTGCGCCGCAGCCAGGTGGCCAGCCGCCGGGCGTTGTAGCTGGTGCCGGGGACGGTGATGCCGCCGCCGGTGAGCGCGCGGCTGTGACGGGCGCCCCGGCTGTCCATCCAGATGACCGCCGGGTGCACGGGACGGCCGGCCTCGTCGACCGCCACCGTCCCGCCCCACTGGGCACTCATGCAGACGGCGGCGATGTCGTCGGACGGCACCCCGGCACCTCCCAGCAAGCGCCGAGATGCCGTCACGACGGCACGCCACCAGTCGTCGGGGTCCTGCTCGGCGCCGCCTCCCGGCAGCAACCGCAACGTGGTCGGCTCGGTCTCGTGCCCGGCGATCGTTCCATCGTCGGTCGACACCAGGGCGACCTTGACCCCGCTGGTCCCCAGATCCACGGCGAGCGTGTACACGCCCGTCATCCCACGCCGGAGAAGACGCGGTCGAAGCGGCTCAGAGCGTCGTCGACCACCTCGTCGGTGTCGGCCATGCTCGTGTACAGCCGGCTGCCGGCGAGGGTGATCATCCCCTCGGCGGCGAACGCCGCGCCCATCTCCTCGAGCATGTGACGCCGGGGGCCGACCTCGCCGAACGCCGCCGGGTCGCGCAGGTCGAGCTGCAGCACCCCCGAGGTGTGCAGGTGCACGATCGACCCGAAGTTGTAGGTGACGTAGGGCAGGTCGTAGCGCCCGATCAGCTGCTCCAGCCCGGCCCGCAGCCGGTCGCCGGCCCGGCCCGCCAGCACCGGCGCCCCGGTGCGCTCCATCTCCAGCAGCGAGTGGTAGCCGGCGGCGCAGCTCAGCGGGTTGGCCGACAGTGTGCCGCCCACCAGCACCTTCACGCCCTTCGACGACAGCCCGCCGGCGAACACCGACATCACGTCCTGGCTGCCCCCGACGCCCCCGGCCGCCGGATAGCCACCGGCGACGCACTTGCCGAACACGGTCAGGTCGGGCCGCACGCCGAAGTAGCCCTGGGCGCCGCCGAGGCCGAGCCGGAACCCGGTGACCACCTCGTCGAAGATCAGCAGCGCCCCGAACTCGTCGCACAGCTCCCGGGCCTGCGCGGCGAAGTCGTACGGCACCGGCCGCACACCGCTCTCGGGGCCGACGGGCTCGACGATCAGCGCCGCGGTGCCGCCCTTGTCGCGGTTGGCCTCCAGCACCGACCGCAGCTCGTCGACGTCGTGGGGGAAGAACTCGTGGGTGCGGGCCAGGTTGTCGGGCGGGATGCCGGTCGCGTCGAGGGCGCCGGTGCCGGGCAGCCGCAGGGCGTACACCACCTGGTCGCTCCAGCCGTGGTAGCCGCCGCCCACCTTCACCACGTGCTCGTGGCCGGTGTAGGCCCGCGCGGCCCGCAGCGCCGCCATCACGCTCTCGGTGCCGCTGCCCAGCATGCGGAACTGCTCGACGGCGGGCATGAAGTCGTGGATGAGGCGGGCCAGCTTCAGCTCGTAGTCGTGGAACAGACCGGTGACCGGCCCGCACGTCTGCAGCAGCTCGATCACCTTCTCGCGCACCGGGGCGTAGTTGCTGCCCAGCACGGTGGGGCCGCCGGCCTGGAGGAAGTCGATGTAGCGGTTGCCGTCGACGTCCCACAGGTAGGCGCCCTCGGCCTTCTCGACGGCGAGGGCGAACGGGTGGTTGAAGGCCAGGTTGTGCTGGACGCCGCCGGGGATGACCTGCTGGGCCTCGTCCGCCGCGGCCTTCGAGCCGGCGCAGTGGGTGTCGAACCAGGAGAGGTAGGCCTCCATGCGGTCGCGCCGCAGGGGCCGGGGCGGCGTGGCGACGAGGGCGTCGCAGCGCTTGACGATGTCGTCGATGTCCGGCCAGTCGGTGATGCCGTACTCGTGCTCGCGGGTCGGGTCGCCCATCAGCCGTCCGCCTTCCGGATCGCGCCGTACTTGTTGGCGATGGCGGCCATGATCACGGCCTCCAGTTCCTTGTCGGACAGGATCCGCGGTGTGCCCAGGGCGACCGACCGGGAGTAGAGCTCCGCCAGCCACTCCAGCAGCTCGAGGCGTTCGCAGGCCTCGTCGAGCGAGCGCCCGTAGGCCACCGAGCCGTGGTTCTGCATGAGCGCGGCGTTGCGGCCCGCGAGCGCCGCGGTGACGTTGGCGGCCAGCTCCTCGGAGCCGAAGGTGGCGTAGGGCGCCACCCGTACCGGCCCGCCCAGCTGGAGGATCGTGTAGTGGATGGCCGGCAGCTCGTCGTGCGTGCACGACACCGCGGTCGACGCCAGCGCGTGGGCGTGGGCCACGGCCCGGGCGTCGGGCTGGTCGGCGTAGACGCCCAGGTGCAGCGGCACCTCGGAGGTCGGTGCCAGCTCGCCGTCGACGTGCTTGCCGTCGAGGTCGACCACCGTGATCATGTCGGCCGTCAGCTTGGCCAGCACCCCGCCGGTGGGCGTCACGGCCACGTGCTCGTCGCCGCAGCGCACGGACAGGTTGCCGGCGGTCCCGACCACCAGCCCCCCTTCGCCGACCCGTCGGCTGGCGGCAGCCAGCTGCTCTCGCTCAGTCCCCCACATCATGAAACATGATCATAGGTTCATGTTTCGCAGGTGTGAAGTGGCGTGAACCGGGTGTGAAGCGAACCGCCCGTCCGCCGGTAGCGTGCCCCGGTGATGGGCAGCCTCCTGGACCTGCCGCTCGACACGCTTCTCGCCCGGTCCCGTGTGGCCCGCGACAGGCGTAGCGGCACCCGTGTGACGTACTCGCCGAAGGTCTTCATACCGCTGACGAAGCTGTGTCAGGACCGCTGTGGCTACTGCACCTTCGCCCAACCGCCCGCCCGGCTCGACGCGCCCTATCTGACGCCCGAGCAGGTGCTGCGGATCGCCAAGGCCGGCGCCCGGGTGGGTTGCCACGAGGCCCTGTTCACGTTGGGTGAGCGGCCCGAGGCCCGTTACCCGGTGGCGCAGCAGTGGCTCGACGAGCACGGCTACGCCTCGACGGTCGACTACCTGGTCGCCATGTGCCAGCTGGTGCTCGACGAGACCGGGTTGTTGCCGCACGCCAACGCCGGCGCCCTGTACCCCGACGAGCTGGCGAAGCTGCGGCAGGTCGCCCCCAGCCAGGGGATGATGATCGAGTCGCTGCGACCCGACCTCGACGCCCACCGGGGCGCGCCCGACAAGGTCCCTGCCCGCCGCCTGGCCACGCTGGAAGCCGCCGGGGAGCTGCGCATCCCCTTCACCACGGGGATCCTCGTGGGAATCGGCGAGGACCGGGCCGACCGTCTCGAGGCGCTCGAGGCCATCGCCGAGTCGCACCGGCGCTGGGGCCACGTGCAGGAGGTGATCGTCCAGAACTTCCTGCCCAAGCCCGGCACCGCCATGCACGGCGCCGCGCCCTGCCCGCCCGAGGCGCACCTGGAGGCGATCGCCTTCGCCCGCCTGGTGCTGCCCGACGACGTGGCCGTGCAGGCGCCGCCCAACCTGGCCGACGACTTCGGCATGCTGCTCGACGCCGGGATCGACGACTGGGGCGGCGTCTCCCCCCTCACCGCCGACCACGTGAACCCGGAGCGGCCCTGGCCGGCGCTCGACACCCTGCGGAAGGTGACCGAGGCCCGCGGCTTCGCCCTGGCACCCCGGCTCACCGTGTACCCGCAGTACTCCAACGCCTGGACGGGCGCGGCCGACACGTGGCTCGACCCCAAGCTGCGGTTCCCGGTGATGGACCGCTCCGACGCCGAGGGCCTGGGCCGCGACGATCCGGGCGCGGTGCTCCCGGAGCACACCCTGGAGGACGCCAAGGCCGGCACCGGGGCGGAGATCCTGCTGATCGGTGAGCGGTCGACCGCGTGGTACTCGGGGGCCGACGTCACGGCGCCCGCCGTCGTCCCGGCGCCGCACGACCGGGTGCGGGGCGCCGTCGCCGAGGTGCTCGACGGCGTCCGGCAGGGCCAGACCGTCGGCTTCGACGAGATCGTCACCCTGTTCGCCGCCCGCGGCCCCGAGGTGGGCGCGGTCGCCGCGCTCGCGGACGAGCTGCGGGCCGAGACCGTGGGCGACACGGTCACCTGGGTCCACAACCGCAACATCAACTACACGAACGTCTGCACCTTCAAGTGCAAGTTCTGCGGGTTCTCGAAGGGCCCGCTGTCGCTCAACCTGCGGGGCACGCCCTACCTGCTCACGCTCGACGACATCGCCGGCCGCGCCCGTGAGGCGTGGGACCTGGGCGCCACCGAGGTGTGCCTGCAGGGCGGCATCCACCCCGACTTCGACGGCGACTACTACATCGAGGTGGCCAAGGCGCTCCACGCCGAGGTGCCCGACATGCACCTGCACGGCTTCACCGCCCTGGAGGTCACCGAGGGGGCCAAGCGCCTGGAGGAGCCGCTCGACGTCTACATGAAGCGGCTGATGGACGCCGGCCTCAAGTCGCTCCCGGGCACCGCCGCCGAGATCCTCGACGACCCGGTGCGGGCCGTCCTCTGCCCCGACAAGATCGACACCGAGGAGTGGCTCGACGCCCACCGCACCGCCCACCAGGTGGGCCTGCGGTCGAACGTGACGATCATGTTCGGAGCGGTCGAGCGGCCCGACTCCTGGGCCCGCCACCTGCTGCGCACCCGCGACCTGCAGCAGGAGACCGGCGGCTTCACCGAGTTCGTCGGCCTGCCGTTCGTGCACATGGCGACGCCGATCTACCTGCAGCGCAAGGCCCGCCGCGGCCCCACGTTCCGCGAGGTGATCCTGGTCCACGCCGTGGCCCGCATCGCCTACCGCGGGCTGATCGACAACGTGCAGGCGTCGTGGGTGAAGCTCGGGCTCGACGGCACCGAGCAGCTCCTGCGCTCCGGGTGCAACGACGTGGGCGGCACGTTGATGGACGAGAACATCTCCCGGGCGGCGGGTGCGTCGCACGGCCAGGAGCTGTCGCTCGACCACCTGGGTGCGCTCGTGGAGGGCCTGGGGCGCCGCCTGGAGCAGCGCACGACGCTCTACGGTCGTCCCGTGGCCCGCGCGGAAGCCGCCGTCAGCTGACAACGAGCGAAATTGCGTTCGCCGGCCGGCTCCACGCGGGTTTTCGAACGCAATCTCGTCTGAGACCGGTTCTGGGGTTCTTCACGACATGACCTATCACCTCGGCGTCGACCTGGGGACGACGTACACAGCGGCGGCCATCGCCCGGGACGGGCGGGCGCTGCCGGCCACCCTGGGGAGCCGGAGCGTGGCCATCCCGTCGGTGGTGTACCTCGGGAGCGGCGGCGACGAGTTGCTGGTGGGCGAGGCCGCGGCCCGCCGGGCGGTGTCGGAGCCGAGCCGGGTGGCCCGGGAGTTCAAGCGGCGGGTGGGCGACCCCACGCCGATCCTGCTGGGCGGCAGCCCCATCGCCGCCGAGCTGCTGATGGCCCGCCTGCTGCGCTGGGTGGTGGGCCAGGTGGCGTCGACCGAGGGGTCGTCGCCGGCGTCGCTGGCGGTCACCCACCCGGCCAACTGGGGCGAGTACAAGCTCGACCTGCTGCGCCAGGCGATCCGCCACGTCGACCTGAAGGTCGACCACTTCGTGTCCGAGCCGGTGGCGGCGGCGTCGTTCTACGCGGCGCAGCGCGACCTGGCGCCGGGCTCGGTGGTCGCCGTGTACGACCTGGGCGGCGGCACCTTCGACGCTGCGCTGGTGCGGGTGGAGGGCACGTCGTTCCGGATCGTGGGGCGGCCCGACGGCATCGAGCGCCTGGGCGGCATCGACTTCGACCACGCCATCCTCCGCCACGTGTCCGACGTGCTGGGCATCGATCTCGACAGCCCCCTGCTCGACGCCGACGACCCGGCGACGGTGGCCGGGCTGCAGCAGCTGCGGCAGGACTGCGTGGAGGCCAAGGAGGCGCTGTCGGTGGAGTCCGACGTGTCGATCCCGGTGCTGCTCCCCGACCGGCACACCGAGGTGCGGCTCACCCGGCACGAGTTCGAGGCGATGATCCGGCCGGCGCTCAACGAGACGATCGTGGCGCTGCGGCGGGCGGTGGAGTCGGCCGGCATCGGGCTCGACGACGTGACCGCCGTGCTGCTGGTGGGCGGCTCGTCGCGCATCCCGATGGTCGCCCACCTGGTCACCGAGCAGCTGGGCCGCCCGGTCGCCGTCGACGCCAACCCGAAGGACGCGGTCCCGCTGGGCGCCTCGCTGGTCGCCTGGCGGGCCGCCCGCCCGGCCCCACCCCAGGCCGCGGCGGCTGTCGCGGCGACGCCGGCGCCCACTCCCGCGGTCGACCCCCGGCCGGCGCCGCCCCGGCCGACCCCCGCACCGCAGCCCGTCGCGGCGTACCCCACACCGGCGCCGATGGCCGCGGCCCCCACGCCCCCGTCGAGCGGGCAGAACCGGAACCTCTACCTGGCCGCGGCCGCGCTGCTGGTCGTGGTGGTGGTCCTGGTGGCGATCGCGGCCACCCGAGGCGATGACGACGACCCTGGCTCCGCCGACCCCGGTGGGCCCCCGGTCTCCACCGACGACACCAACGGAACCACCGACACCACCTCGCTCGACGACATCCTCGGCCAGCTGGAGGACATCAGCGACGACCTGGGCGGCCTCGGCAGCGGCCAGGGACCGGCGCTGACCGCCCTGCCGGGCAGCGAGTGGAGCGACGAGGCCCGGGCGGATTACGTGTCGCAGTGCGTCGCCTCGCCGGACCTGTCGGCGGCGGCGACCCTCGGCAGCATCCCGGCCGAGGACATGTGTGGCTGCATGTACGACCGGACGCGGGACGCGGGCGCGTCGTTCGCCGACTTCAACGACCTCCTCACCGCCGCCGACATCAGCGAGGTCGACGCCGACAACACCGCCCAGGACGCCTTCACGACCGCGGGGACGGGCTGCGTCACCGACCTGATGGGCGCCGGCTGAGGAGGCGCGGCAACGGGCCCGCCACGTGCCAGGCTTGGCGGGCCATGGATCGTGATCTCGTGAAACAACTGCTCGACCAGGCGGGCGCGGAGCGCAACCGCGACGTCCTGGCCGAGATCATCCGCACCGCCTACGAGCTGGCCGGCGACGACGCCGACCGGCTCAACCTCAAGATCACGCGCGACGCCCTCAAGGAGATGCGGGCCGCGTTCCGCATGTTCGCCCCCTACGAGGAGATCCGGAAGGTCACGGTGTTCGGCTCGGCCCGGACCCACCCCAGCGACCCGCTCTACGAGCAGGCCAAGGTCCTGGCCCGCAAGCTGGCCGAGGCGGGCTGGATGGTCGTCACCGGTGCCGGGCCGGGGATCATGGAGGCGGCCAACGTCGGCGCCGGGCGCGACCGCAGCATCGGCATCAACATCCGCCTCCCCTTCGAGGAGGGCATCTCCGACCTGTTCGCCGGCTCCGACAAGTTGGTGAGCATGAAGTACTTCTTCACCCGCAAGCTCATGCTGATCAAGGAGTCGAGCGGGTTCGTGTCGCTGCCGGGCGGCTTCGGCACGCTCGACGAGACCTACGAGCTGCTCACCCTGTTCCAGACCGGCAAGGCCACCCCGTCGCCGCTGGTGCTGCTCGACGTGAAGGGCCTGGGCTACTGGGAGGGCTGGCAGCGCTTCGTCGACGAGCAGCTGAAGGCGGGCGGGCTGGTGTCGCCCGGCGACTCGAACCTGTACCTGATCACCGACGACGTCGACGAGGCCGTCGCCGAGGTGCGGGGCTTCTGGCGCAACTACCACTCCATGCGCTGGGTGGGCGGGCGGCTGGTGGTCCGGCTGCAGGCCGAACCGACGGCGAAGGAGATCGCCGAGCTGACCGAGGAGTTCTCCGACGTGTGCACCGAGGGCGGCATCGAGGCGTCTCCGCCGCTGCAGGCCGAGGTGTCCGACCGCGACGAGCTCGACCGGCCGCGCCTGGTGATGCAGTTCGACGTCCGCAAGGGCGGCCGGTTCCGCTCCCTGATCGAGGCCCTCAACCGCCTGCCCAGCGCTCCCCCTCTCACCTGACCTTCAAGGAACGAGGAACACCGCGAGGGGTGGCTCCGCTTCGGTCCCAGGGTCGACCTCGGCGAGGAGCTGGGCACGGGAACGCCACTCGGTGATCAGGTCCTCGCCCACCACGAAGTGCAGGACCGCGTCGGCGTCGGTGGGGGCGATGGTCCGGTGGGAGCGGACGGCGGCGGCGTGGCGCTCCCCGGTGCGGACGTCGTAGCCCCGCTTCTCCAGCTCCAGCACGAACCCGAACGCCGGCGTCACGATGTGCACCGGGTCGTCGATCTCCAGCAGGTAGCGCTCGTCGTGGTCGAGCCGGGCGGCTGTCGCCGACGTCAGGTCGCCGACGGCGGTCACCAGCTCCATCTCGGCGTTGTCCGTGTAGGCGCTGTCGACCGCGAACGCCGCCACGGCCACCGCGGCCGCCGTCGCCACCACGCCGAGCCGCACCGACGCCAGCGGCCGGAAGGTCAGCAGCGTCGCCAGCACCATCAGCGCCGTCGTGCCCCACGAGGAGAGCACCAGGTACGGCCACACCGGGCCGAAGATGCGGGAGATGGCCAGCAGCGTCGCCCCCTCGGCGACCGCCACCACCAGGTGCAGCCGCAGCAGGTCGCGGTCGCGGCGCCGCCACGCGACCACCACCGCCCCCGCCCACACCGCCAGCAGCGCCAGGCCCGGCAGCCGGGCGCCGAGGTCGAGCCTGGTGTCGGTGGTGCTGGCGACCTCCGCGGTCTGCTGGCGCAGGAGGGCGACGACGTCGAGGTGCTCGAGCCACACGTCGAGGGCCTCGCCGCGCGACACCCGGGCGGACGAGGGATGCCGGAAGCTCTCGACGATGACCGTCAGGTTCCCCGGGTCGCGGGTCACCTCCTCCACCAGCGGCGGCGCCACCAGCACCAGCGCCAGCCCGGCGGCCGCCCCGCCCCACACCAGCAGCGGCCGTCGGCCCGACGGGTCGCGCCACCCCCGGGCGACCACCACGCCGACCGCCAGAGCGCCCAGCGCCGCCACCGGCAGCACGTACGGGATGTGCGTCTCGGCGCAGAGCACCCCGGCGAAGGCCAGCACCGGCAGCGCCACCACGTCGCCCAGCAGCACCGACCACACCGCCAGCAGGAACACCCACCACCACACCAGCGGCATGTGCGGGTTCCAGGCCGACGTCAGCAGCTCCGCTCCGTAGCCCCGCAGCAGCACCGCCAGCACCGCGGTCGCCGCCAGGGCCAGCATCAGGCCACCACGGCGGTGGGCCAGCCACACCGCCAGCCCGGCGGCGACGGCGCTCAGCACCCCCGCCGCGGCCTGCAGCGCCCAGCTCGACGCCCCGAACAGCTCGTAGAACGGCCACAGGGCGTAGAAGCTCACCGGCCCCGGGTGGCTCCCCGTCTGCCCGTAGCCCTCGATCCGCCCACCCAGGCCCAACGCCGGCGGGTGCCCACCGCTGACGTCGCGCACCCGCATCTCCACCTGCGCCAGGTCGTGCAGGGTCAGCCAGTGCGGGTCGCGGAGCACCACGAGCGCCACCACCAGCGGCATCCCCAGTGCGACGGCCAGTCCCCCGACCGCCAGCCCGTCTCGTGAGAGGTGTCGGCCCGGTACGGGGCGGAACATTAACCCTACGTACCGCTGGGTCAGTCGAAGTCGTCGGGCTCGGCGAGCAGCACCACGGCCTTGTCGACCGCCCGGCGGGCCCGGGTCAGCCGCCGCTCGTCGACCGGCAGCTCATGGCCACCGGCGTCGATCGACTCACGGAGTCGCTCGATGGCGAGGTCCGCCAGCTCCTCGCTGATGGACTCCAGACGCTTGCGGATGTCGTCGAACTCACCGGCCACCCACCCAGGATGCCCCACGCCGCGACCCGGATGCGCGATCTTGATGGCGATGCCCGACGCGCCCCCCGACGACCTTCACGACTACGTCAGCTTCGAGGACCGGAAGGAGCACCGGACCTGGGTCTTCGACGTCACGTTCCTCGCCAGCAACTGGCGCTGCATCTTCGGCCAGGGTTGCCCCGGGGTGCTCACGGCCCCCGTCCCCGAGCTGGAGCAGGGCTGCTGCAGCTACGGCGCCCACCTGGTCGACGAGGAGGACGCGGCCTCGGTGCGCACCGCCGCCGAGCGCCTCACCGACGAGCAGTGGCAGCACAAGCCCGCGGCCGAGCGCCGGGACGGCCCCCTGCGCACCACCAAGAAGGGCAACACGGTCACCCGGTTGGTCGACGACGCCTGCATCTTCCTCAACGGCCCCGACCACCCCGGCGGCGCCGGCTGCGCCCTCCACCGGGGCGCCCTGGAGGCCGGCGAGCGGCCCATGGACTGGAAGCCCGACGTCTGCTGGCAGCTCCCGCTGCGCCGGATCGACCACACCGAGGACTCCGGTCACGTCACGTCCACCCTGCGCGAGTGGAAGCGGCGCGACTGGGGTGGCGGCGGCGAGGACTTCCACTGGTGGTGCACCGACGCCCCCGACGCCTTCGACGGCCACCGCCCCGTCTACGAGGAGCTGCGCGACGAGATCTCGGAGCTGGTCGGCGAGTGGGCCTACGACCGGGTCGTCGAGGAGATCGAACGACGGCGCGACAGTTCCACGCTCCTTCCACACCCGGTTTTGCGCCCGCCCGCTAGTGGAGAGGCCGGCTAGTTGGCGTTGTCGTGCTCGTCCTCTGCCGCCTCGTAGAGGCACCAGGTGGCGTGTGTGGCGCCAGGGTCGGCGCCGCACTCAGGGCACGGCTCAGCATCCGCCGGGTCAAAGATGGCGGAAAGGTCGAGGCTGTCGCTGCGCTTCAGCGCACGCGCCTCCTCGAATCGGCGATGTCGACCCTTCTTCACGGGCCTGCTCCCACATGAGGTTGCGTACGGCGGCGAATTCTATCGCCGCGGAGGTGCTGCTCGGAGTCCCCATTGGGCCTGCCGAAGGACTTTCCTAGCACATGACCTGCCCCGACCGGCGTTCTAGCACCAGGGCACCGGCACCGTTGAAGGCCAGCGCGGCCTCCCCCGACAGCAGCTGGCGCACCGGCTCACCGGCCACTTCTTCGCGCCATCCGGACAGGAGGCGTGACGTTCCGTCGCCCCGGACCAGGGCCTCGATGTCGGCCCGGGTGGCCAGCATCGACGTGTCGAGCTGCAGGTCGTGGGCCAGTTGGTTCACCCAGGCCGACGCCAGCGTCACCGCGGGGCGCACCGCGGTGTCGACCCCGTCGCGCTCGGGGAGCTGCAGCTCGCTCTCGTCGAGCACCTTGCCCTCCTCGATCGCCTCCTGCAGCTCGGCGGACGCGCCGCCCCGCAGGTGACGGCCGTCGAGGCCCCGCACCCGCTGCAGGTCGGCCTTGGTGGGCGGCGGCCGCTCGGCGATGGCGACGACGGCCAGGTCGGGCAACACGTGGCGCACGGGCCGGTCGGTCTCCTGGGCGCGGCGCTCGCGCCACGCCGCCACCGCCTGGGCCACGCAGCGGCCCCGGCCCTTGAGGCGACGGGCCTCCTTGATGCGCCACCAGGCCCGGGCCGGGTCGGCGGGCTCGCGGAAGCGCCGGCGCAGCTGCTCGCACTCGTCGAGCACCCACGACAGCCGACCCCGCTTGATCAGCTCCGTCTCCAGCGACTCCCACAGGTCGTGCAGGTGGGCGACGTCGGCGGCGGCGTACACGGCGGCGTTGTCGCCCAGCGGGCGCCGCAGCCAGTCGGTGAGCCGGTCGGCCTTGGGGAGGTGGATGCCCAGGCGCCGCTGCAGGACCGCTGCGAGGCCCGGCGACCCCAGCCCGACGAAGCCGGCGGCGATCTGTGTGTCGACCAGGCTGCGGGGCAGCACGCCGCAGGCCCGCTCGAGGATCGCCAGGTCCTGCGCCGACGCGTGCATGAGGCAGTCGCCGTTGCCGTCGAGCAGCTCGGCGAGCGGGGCGATGTCGACCTCCAGCGGGTCGACCAGCGCGATCTGTCCGTCCCAGCCCAGCTGCAGGAGCGCGAGCTGCGCGTAGTAGGTGCGCTCGCGGTGGAACTCGGTGTCGAGGGCGTAGGCCTCAGCCGTCGACGCGGAGGCGACGACGGCGTCCAGCTCGGCGCGCGTCGACACCCACGTGTAGGCCGGGGTGGCGAGACGGCCTACGGCTCCATCCCCGTGTTGGTGGGTCGGTCGGCCTCGATCCAGGCCTTGGTGCCGCCGGCGACGTTGACGGCGTCGATGCCGTTGGTCCGGAAGAACTCGGCGGCCTTGTGGCTGCGGCCGCCCATGGCGCAGATGACGTAGACGGTGCCCTCTTTGGCCTGGGCCTCGTCGAGGCGCTCGGGCACGGTGCCCAGGGGGATGAGCTCGGCGCCGGGGACGTGCCCACCGTCGTACTCGTCGGGCTCGCGCACGTCGATCAAAGTGACGCCCGCGGCCTGCAGCCGCGCCAACTCGGTGACATCGATCTCGGGGACGGTGCTCTGGGGGGCGTCCATTCCCGCAGGCTAGCCCTTACGGGGAACTTGCCGAGGCAGGTCCTCGGGCGTGTCAGCGTCCGCGAGGGCGGCTGTGTCCAGGTCGTCGACCCAAGCGACGGTCAGCCCCGCCGCTTCGACGGCTCCCCCGACCGACCGCTCCCCCGCGTCGAACTGCTTGCGCAGGGGCTCGGCGACCCGGCGGTGCCAGGCGGCGTGGAGCCACTGCGCCCGCTCCCCGGTCGGGACGGCGACGTCGTGGTGCGCCAGGGCCGCGACGGTGGCCTGCAGCGCCGCGGCGGAGGGGGCCACCAGGTCGCAGGCGACCACCAGCACCACGTCGTGGCGGGCGGTGCGGAGGGCGGTGAGGAGGCCGCCGAGGGGACCCTCGCCGGGGTGGTCGTCGGCGACGGCCTCGATGTCGAGCCCGGCCAGCGCGCCCCGGCGGCGGGCGTCGTCGTCGGGGCTCCCGGAGCCGACGACCGCCACGTGCCCCGCTCCGGCCCGCCGCACCGCCACCGCCACCCGGCGCAGCATCGGTGCGCCGTCGATCTCCACGAGCGCCTTGTCGGTGCCCATGCGCCGGCTCCCGCCCCCGCACAGCACCGCGGCGCTCCATTCCCGAGTCATCTGTGGTCGCTCCGCCGGACTCGAGTCGTTTGCGGTCGGTCTCCGATCACAAGTGACTCGTCCTCGGCGTGGCGACCACGAACGACTCGGGTCATGGCTCAGACGCCCCCGTAGCGGGCCTCGACGCCGCGGCTCTCGCCATGGGTGGCGACGGCCGCGGCCAGGTCGGCGAGGAACTCGTCGGCGACGGCCACGTGGGACGGCGACAGGATGGCGTGGAGGCCGCCCTGCTGGCGGTCGAGGTGCCAGCCGCGGTCGTCCATCACGTCGCCGACCGCGGCGACGTCGACCGCCTCCGGGTCCGCCGAGGCGATCTCCAGCACGCCAGCCACCGGGTCGCCGGTCACCTGCAGGCCGTCGATGGCGTCGATCCCGGCCCGGATCCGGCGGGCGGCGTCGAGCACCTGTCCCGCCAGCCGCAGGTAGCCCTCCTCGCCCAGGTAGCGGATCGTCGCCCACGCCGCGGCGATCGGCGCCGCCGGGCGGGTGCCCGCGGTGGTCGCCGAGCCGTAGACGCCGCCGGGCCAGCGGTCGAACACGAAGAACTGCTGGCCCAGCAGCTCCTCGTTCCGGTGCACCAGCACCGACGCGCCCTTGAAGCACCACCCGTACTTGTGGATGTCGGCCGACAGCGACGTGACGCCCTCCACCCGGAAGTCCCACGGCGGGATCGGCTCGCCCAGCCGCTCCAGGAACGGCAGCAGCCAACCGCCCAGGCAGGCATCGACGTGGCACAGGATCCCCCGCTCGGCCGCCAGCTCCGCCAACGCCGGGATCGGGTCGACCACGCCGTACGGGTAGCAGGGCGCCGAGCCGACGACGAGCGCCGTCCGCTCGTCGACCGCCTGCGCCATCGTCACCGGGTCGGCCCGGCCGTCGGCGCCCACCGGCACCCGGACCTCGGTCACGTCGAGGTAGTGGCAGGCCTTGGCGAACGCCGGGTGGGCGGTCTCGGGCACCACGATCGACGGCACCTCGGTGCCCCGGGCCAGCCGGGCGTGGTCCCGGGCCACCTGGACGGCGAGGAAGATGCTCTCGGTGCCACCGCTCGACAGCCGGCCGCCGCGGGGGTCGCCGTGGAACAGGTCGGCCGCCATGGCGACCACCTCGCGCTCCATCCGCAGCAGGCTCGGGAAGGCGAAGGGATTCAGGTAGTTCTCGTGCAGGTAGGCGAGGGCGACCGCCTCCTGCAGGTGCTCCAGCCCGGGGTCGGCCGGGTTGTAGACGAGGCTGAACGTGCGGGCCCGGCGCCAGTCGGCGTCCTCGCCCCGGCCCGACTCCAGCTCGGCCAGGAGGTCGTCGGCGGAACGGCCCTGCGACGGGAACGGCTCGGTCACGGTCAGCCCCCGTAGCTCATGCGGGTGTCCTCCATGCGGAGCACCGGCGTGTCCTCGGCCTGCTGGAAGGCGCAGGCCACCACCTCGCCGATGAAGAACGTGTGGCCGCCGCAGTCGACCGGCTGGCGCACCTCGCAGGCGATCCAGGCGGTGGCCTGGTCGAGCACCGGAGCGCCGGTGGGGCCGTCGTGGAACGGGAAGCCGTTGAGCGTCGACGCCGCCTCGTCGACCTCCACCGGCTTGGTGAACTTGCGGACGATCGCCCGGTCCTCCCGCGAGACCGTGTTCAGCGTGAAGCTCCCGCCGCCCTCGATCAGCTCGTGGGTGAGCGCCGTCTTCTCCACGCCGATGCCCAGCAGCTTCGGCTCGAAGCTCACCTGGGTGGCGAAGTTCAGGGTCATGGCGTTGCGCCGGTCGCCGTGCCTCGATCCCACGACGTACAGCCCGTACGGCATGGTCCACAGCAACCGCCGCCGCATGCGGTCGTACTCCTCCTGCTCGTCGGGCGTCTCGACACCGGACGGGAACGGTCCGATCGGTCCTGAGCCTCCAGGAGCTGCCATGCGCAGAAGCTAACTGGCTCGGCGCCGGCCGAGACCGCTCATGCCCTGGCGGGGTACGATGTTACCGCGCGGTCTCTGGTGGGGACGTGGGGGGGCAGGAGCGCTGGGGAACGAGACCATCACGGCGGACCTGCCGCGGCTCGCGGCCGTCGAGGTGCGGCTGCCGGCAGTGGCGGCGGTCGACACGGGGACGCGCGCGGTCGGGCTGGACGGGCTGCGGGCGCTGGCCGTGCTCGGCATCGTCGTGTACCACGGCGTCTTCCTGCTGCCCGCGACCTGGCACGTCGCCTACCCGCTGGCGCAGCACCTCGACGCCGCCGTCGAGGTCTTCTTCGTGCTGTCGGGCTACCTGATCTACGGCCCCTTCGCCCGGGCCCACGTGCGCGGCCGACCGCCGCCCCGCCTGCGCGGCTACCTGCTGCGCCGCGCCGTGCGCATCTACCCCGCCTACCTGGTGGCCGTCGGCGGGCTGCTGCTGTTCGGCTGGATCCACTTCGACGACACCGCCCAGCTCGTGCAGCACCTCACGCTCACACAGGGCTACTTCCCCCGCGACGACGCGTCCCTGTTCCTCCCCGCGGGCCTGGGGCAGTCGTGGACGCTGGTGGTGGAGGTGTCGTTCTACGCGTTCGTGCCGGCGTGGGCGTGGGCGATGCGGCGCCTGGCCCGGGCGGGCGGCCTCGACGGGCGCCGGCAGGAGCTGGCCGGTGTCGCCGTACTGCTCGCCGCCGGCACCGCCGCCGCGGTGATCGCCGCAGAGAATCCGCTGCCCGTGCCCTTCGCCGTGCTGCCTCCGCACCTCGTCGGCCTCGGCTGGGGGATGCTGCTCGCCGTCGTCACCGTCGACGGCCGCCCCGCCTGGCTGCAACGGCGCCGACCGGCCCGCGTCCCCACCACCGAGCTGTGCTGGATCGGGGCGTGCGCCACGTTGGTGGTGCTGTCGTACCTTCAGCAGGGCTTCGACTACGAGCCCGGCGACATGCTCGTCCGCCACGCCCTCAAGCTGCTGGCGGCCGCGCTGCTGGTGACGCCCGTGGTGCTCGGCGGCGCGACCGTCGGGCTCGTGCCGCGGCTGCTGTCGTGGCGGCCGCTGGTGACGGTCGGCGTGGTGAGCTACGGCATCTACCTGTGGCACCTCGACGTGCTGGCCGACCTGCCGGGCCCGTGGCACGAGGGCTCCCCCACGTCGTCGGCAGTGGCCATGGGCGCGCGGGCCGCCGTGGCGCTGGCGTTCGGTGCGGCCAGCTTCTACGTCCTCGAACGCCCGCTGATGAAGTGGGCGGGGAGGACGTCGAAGACCGATACGGCGTTGCCCCGGGAGTCGAGCAGCAGCGCTGCGTCGCCCGTGTTGTCCCGCAGCGGGTAGCGCCGAGGGGTCCGTCAGTCCCCCGACGCCCCTACCACTAAACGTGGGAATTTCGCCACTCAACGGGTTGACAGGGGTTCCCAGCGGGCCGATATTGGCGGCCATGCGGCATGAGGACCGTGAGTGCACCGTCAGGGCGGCGGCGCTTCCGGCGTCGTCGTTGTGGCGGTCGACCCGGCTCCTCGTCGCCGCAGCGGTGGCGGTCGCGGTCTGGTTCTGGCTGGCGGAGCCGACAGCGGCCGACGAGCCCACGGAACCTGCGACCACCCGACCGGCCGGGCTCGCCGACGTCGTCGACGACGTGCTGCAGCTCGTCCCCGCCACCACCGAGCTCGTCGACGACGTGCTGACGCCGATCGTCGATCCGGTCGTCGAGCCACTCCAGACCCTCCTCCCGCCGGTGTTCGAGCCGGAAGCTCCCGCCCCGGTCCCGACGGCTCCGGCGATCGCACCCGAACCCCCGTCCGTTCCCGCCGCCCGTCCCCTTGTGCGGACGGTCGCGGCGCGTCGTGCCCCACGGCGTCCACCGGTCGTGCAGGCTGCTGCAGGACCCGGGCGGCACGACGAGCGGGCGTGGGCGCTCGATCCGGTGGCTCCCCTGCCACCCGGTCCTGCGTCCACGCCCGCCGCTGGGGTGACCACCCGTCACGCCGCCCCCACGCTCCGGGCGGACCGCAGCGAGCCGACGCCGACGCCGTCCCCGCACCGGCCGCCGTCGGGCTCGGCCGACGCGGTCCCCTGCGGCCCCGGGCCGCGCACCGATCGCGGGCCACAAGTCACAGGCACCCCCGGCGCTCGAGCCGCGCTCGTCGCGGCCTCGACGGCAGCGCAACTCGGCGCTGCCGTCGAAGCGCCGGAGGACCGCCCGGCCAGCCGCCCACCCACGACCCCGGACTAACCCGTCGTCCGCCTGACCCACCAGCCAGACGACGACCTACCGGGAGAGATCGATGAACAACCTCGTAGCCAAGCTCGCCGTGACCGCCAGCGTCACGGCCGGGCTCCTGCTCACCTGCGTCAGCGGCGCCCAGGCCGCACCCGCCGCACCCGCGGCGCCTGCCGAGGGGCCGCTGCCCCTCGACCTCGACCTGGACCTGCCCGTGCTCGTGTGCGGTATCGGCATCTCGCTGCTCGGCGATGCCACCGCTGCATGTCCGGCGGCGGCCCCGAGTGGAGGTGCCCATGGCGCAACCGCAGCAACCACCGCCGACGCGTCGGCCGACCGGTCGGCGGAGGCCCTCGCCGACCTCGTCGCCGCCCTGCGCACCGCCGGCCATGACGACCTGGCCGACGCTCTCCAGACGGCGGCCGAGGAACGCGACGACCTGGCGACGACGTCCGACACGGCGACCGCTGCGACCGCTGGCGTGGCGGCCGCCGACGACCTGGTCGCAGCCGATGCTGCAGGTCCGATCACCGTCTGCGGCCTCGCCGTCGCTCTGCTCGGCGACGCGGTCGGTGCCTGCCCCGAGGGGCCCGCGGCGCCCGCCGGTCCCGCCCTCGGCCTGGACGTTCCCGGGGTCGGGACGCTGAATCCCACCAACCACCCCGCCGCCGCCCCAAGCGGCCAGGACTCCGTCCTGTCTGTCACATCCGACGGCCCGATAACGGTGTGCGGCATCGCCGTGGGCGTCGTGAAGGACGCCACGGGCGCCTGCCCCGGCTGATCCTGGCGACCTGCCCCCGAAATCCCGGTCGGGCGCCGGGTTTCGGGGGCAGGTCGGGCACGGGAGGGCGTACGCTCGCAGGAGTAACGACGCCCGGGGGATGGCCATGACCGACGAACCCCGATCGGAAGCGAGCATCGGCCTCGCCGAACTGATCTCCGCCGTCCGCACCGAACTGGAGAAGGCCGACGCCAGCCGCATCGACCGGGCGGAAGACCCGGTGCTCGAGCTGCGGGAGGTCGAGCTGGAGATCCAGTTCGAGGTCACCCGCACCCGGAACGGCGACGGCATCGACTTCCACGTGGTCGCCGTCGGCGACGCCGAGCCCGACGACGCCTCCCGCGTCCAGAAGCTGCGGGTGCTCTACGGCCCGGCGTTCAAGCTGATCGAGCTGGCCGAGAACGAGACCACGGCCATGTCCGACTGGCTCCAATCGTCCTAGCCGCTCGTCGGCTCCGGCCACGGCCACGGTGCGGCGTCCACGCACCGAAACGGTCGCCGGGCGCCGCCGCGACGGGCCGAGGTCAGTCGAGCGAGGCGGGCGGCCAGGCCGGGTCGAGCTGCTGGAGGAAGGTGGCGCAACGCTCGGCCTCGTCGGTCTCGCCGATCTCGTCGGCGGCCCGGTGCAGCCCGTCGAGCGCCCGCAGGAAGCCCCGGTTCTCGTCGTGCTGCCAGCGGACGTAGCCCGAGCCGCGCCAGCCGCTGGCCCGCAGCCGGTCGAGGCCCCGGTGGTAGCCGATGCGGTAGTAGGCGTAGCGCTCGACGGCATCGCGCCCCAGCGACCCGAGCCGCGCCCAGGCGTCGAGGTAGCGGGGCCAGCTGGCCACCACCGCCGCCACGGCCTCCCGGTCGCCCTCGGCGATGGCCTTGGCGAGCGCCGCCCGGGCATCCTCGGGCTCGGGGTCGAGCACCGTCTCCGGGGGCCCGCTGGGCGTGAAGCTCACATGTCGGTCGGCCATCGAGGTGAGCCTACGGGGGCGGGCCTGGAAGGACGGGCCTAGAAGGCGAAGACACCGTCGCCGGAGCTGGCCTGGCGGCCCTCGTTCTCGGCGGCCGCGGTGTGGGCGGCGTCGTCGTCGAGGTAGGCGCTCGACGCCTCATAGGCGGTGGTGATCAGCTCGGGCGTGCGGGTGAAGTCGTTGTAGCGCATCAGCGGCGGCTGGCCGTGGGGCAGCACGTGGGCGGTGACGCCCTCGGGCAGCGACTCGAGGTCGCGCTTGTAGCGGTGGTGGCGGGCGATCCAGTAGGCCTGCACCGCCACGTCGAGCGGGCGGCGGGGCTGCGACCGGGGCCGGGAGAACGACCCCACCTGCAGGATGTACAGGGTGGTGGCGCCCAGCTCGACGGCCCGCGACAGCGGCACGTCGTTGACGATGGCCCCGTCGAGGTACTTCACGCCGTCGATCTCGACCGACGGGTACAACGCCGGCATGGCCGACGACGCCAGCACCGCGTCGATCAGCGGTCCGTGGTCGAACCACACCTCGCGCACGCCCATCACGTCGGTGGCGACGCACTGGAACGGCACCTTGAGCTCGTCGAAGTCGCGGGCGCGCATCGACTGGTCGATCAGGTTGCGCAGGCCGTCGTTCTCGTGGATGGCCTCGCCCCGGCGGGCCAGCGCGACGGCGTTGGGCAGCAGGTTGCGGGGCATCAGGTCGTTGCCCTCCACGCTGCGCCACTTCTGCTCCAGCCGCTCGACGCCCTCCAGCGTCGGCGCGTCGGCCAGGGCCGCGCCGTTGAGCGCGCCCACCGAGCAGCCCACGATCAGGTCGGGCGCGATCTGGTGCTCGAGCAGGGCCCGGAGCATGCCCACCTGCACGGCGCCCAGGTTGCCGCCGCCCGACAGCACGAACGCCACCTGCTGCTTCGGCCGCTCGCCGTCCCGCCTCCGCCGGAAGCTGAAGTCACGGAGCGTTGCCATGGCCCGGAGGCTACCGCCGCCCCCACCCGGGCCTGGATCACCCTCCGAGGTCTTCATCCGGCCCTTGCCCACGCGTTTCGGTTTAGACGGTTTCGTCGCCATACGGCCTGGAGATGCTCACCTGACGGTGACGATGCGCAGGACGTCGGTGGCATTCGTGGGCGAGTCGGGGGCGCCCGCCAGCACGGCGACGGTCGACCCGTGGCGGACGAGGCCCGCCTCGACCGACGCCTCCACCACGCACCAGACCATCTCGTCGGTGGTGGTGTACTCCCCCACCACCAGGGGTTCCACGCCCCACGAGAGGGCGAGCTGCTTCACGGTGGTGGCCGACGGGCTGGCGCCGATCAGCGGGCAGCGGGGCCGCAGCCCGGCCATGGCCCGCACGGTACGACCCGACCGGCTGCAGCAGACGATGGCGTCGAGGTCGAGCTCGGCGGCGGCCTGGCCGGCGGCCCGGGTCATCGCCACCGTGACGGCGGCGGCGGTGCTGCGGGCCGGTGCCGGCTGCGGGCTGCGGCGGACGCGGCTGAGCGGCACGGCCCGGTCGTTGAAGTCGCCGGCCCGCTCGGCCCGCTCGGCGATCCGGGCCATCGTGCGGACGGCCAGCACCGGGTCGTGGCCGATGGCGGTCTCGGCGGACAGCATCACCGCGTCGGTGCCGTCGTAGACCGCGTTGGCCACGTCGGACGCCTCGGCCCGGGTGGGCGTGGGCGCGGTGATCATCGACTCCAGCATCTGGGTGGCGGTGATCACCGGGATGCCCCGGTCGACGCACGCGCCGATGATGCGCTTCTGCAGGTAGGGGACGTCCTCGATGGGACAGTCGATGCCCAGGTCGCCGCGGGCCACCATCACGCCGTCGGACACCGCCAGCAGCTCGTCGAGGTGGTCGACCGCCGCCCGGGTCTCGATCTTGGCGATCAGGCGGGGGCCGCCGTCGCCGATGGCCTCACGGACCTTCACCAGCTCGTCGGCCCGCCGCACGAACGACACGGCCACCCAGTCGGCGTGGTGGGCCACCCGGTGGATCAGCTCGAGGTCCTGGTCGGTGGGCACCGGCGGCTGCCAGCGGTCGGACGGCAGGTGGCAGCCGGGGCGACCCTGCAGGCGACCGCCGCTGCGCACCGCGGCGCTCACGCAGGTCTCGTTCACCTCGAGCGCCTGCAGCGTGACGGTGCCGTCGCCCAGGACGATGGTGTCGCCGGGGGCCACGACCTGGGTGAGCATCGACTCGTCGACGGTGATGATCTCGCTGCTGCTGGGGCCGTCGCCGGTGCAGATGCTGAGCCGGTCGCCCTCGGCGAGGAACAGCCCGCCGTCGGGGAACTGGCCGGTGCGCACCTTGGGGCCGGGGAGGTCGGCGAGGATGCTGACGGCTCGACCGCGGCGGGTGGCACGTGCCCGTACCTCGGCGATGCGCTTGACGTGGCCTTCAGGGGTGCCGTGGGCGAGGCCGAATCGGGCCACGTCCATGCCGGCGTCGAGCAGTTGGTCGAGCACGCTGGGGCTGTCGGATGCCGGGCCCAGCGTGGCGACGATCTTGGTGCGCCGTGCGGCGCTCCTCGGGGGGAGGTCTTTCACTTCTCGTCACGCTATCCACCCTGCTCCTGCCGAATGGACAGGCTTTCGTACCTTTCACATGCCCGTGTACGTCATTTCGCGCACGGTTCGCGCTAGGGCGGCGTCTCGGGGCTGGCTTAGGCTCGCCATCACAATGGAACTCGTGCTGATCCGCCATGCCCGCCCCAGCCGTGACGACGGCTCCGACGGACCGGCCGACCCGGGGCTCTCCGCGGTCGGGCAGCGGCAGGCCGAGGCCCTCGCCGACTGGCTGGGGACCGAGTCGTTCGACGCGATCTACAGCAGCCCGATGCGCCGCGCCCGGGAGACGGCGGCACCGCTGGCCGACCGGCTGGGCCTCAAGGTGACGGCCGAGCCCGACATCGCCGAATACGACGCGGGGGCGGCGTCGTACATCCCCATCGAGGAGCTGAAGGCGGCCGGCGACCCCCGCTGGATGGAGCTCCCCGACGACATCCCGGAGTTCCAGCAGCGGGTGGTCGACGCGATCGAGCGCATCGTGTCGGCCCACGGCTCCGGGAACGTGGCGGTGGTGTGCCACGGCGGCGTGGTGAACGTGTACCTGTCGTGGGTGCTGAAGGCCGAGCAGGCCCTGTTCTTCCTCCCCCACTACACCAGTATCAGCCGCGTCCTGGCCTCGAGCGACGGCCGTCGCACGATCGACGCGGTCAACGAGACCGGCCACCTCCGGGTGGCCGACGTCCCGCTGGTGGAGCTGTAGGTCCTACTCGTCGTTGAAGGACTGCCAGGTGCCGTCGGGTTCCTGATAGCCGACGGAGCGTTGCGTCCAGTCGCAGACGCCGTCGGGGAAGATCTCGGCGAGGCGGTCGAGATCGGCGGCGGAGAGGTCGACCTCGTACTGGTCCTCGGCCTCGTCGACGGGGACCAGCTGGCACTTCAGGACGTCACCCGACCGGGGGCCGCCCGCCGCCATCCGGGGCTCCTCGCTGATGGGGAACGCCTCGGCGCAGACCTCGTCGTCGGGCGCCACGACGTGCTCCTCCTCGTCGACGAAGCAGCGCGACTCGGCGGCCTCGGGCTTGGCCTCCGCCAGCGCCTCCCGCCACTCGGCGTCCGGGTGGTCGTCCTGGTAGGCGGTGGCGTCGGTGAGCCAGGTGTCGAGGGCGAGCGTCGGCTGGGTGGCGCGGTCGCCGATGGCGCCGGTGAGCGTCTCGACCAGGCCGCCCGACCCGGCCTCCAGCGTCCACAGCGACACGGTCGCCGGCGTCTCGCCGTCGTCGCCCGACAGGCGGTCGAGCAGGGAGAACGACCGCACCCGGTCGTGGATGTCGCCCATCTCGTCGGTGAACACGTTGATCAGGATGATCGGCGTGTCCGGCAGGCCACCCCACGGCCCCGACACCCGGCCGGTGGTGAAGGCGAGGGCCATCATGTCCGGGTCCACCGCGGAGCGCTCGGGCTGCGGCTGGCCGTCGATGTCGAAGCCGCCGACCCGCTCGTTGAGGTCGAGGAACTGGGCCGGGGTGATGACCCCGGCGTTCAGGGCGTCGAGGCCGTACTGCACGCCGCGGTTGTCGTAGCCCGAGTTGGCGAAGCCGGTGTCGGGGTCGCGCCCCACGAGCGCCACGTTGGTCTCCCACACCGTGCAGCGCAGGCCGTCGGGGTTGGTGTCGGCGTCGTAGATGACCTCGGCGGGGATGCCGCCGGGCCCCGGGCCGGCCGCGTCGCCCGCGCCGACGAACGCCGCCGCCAGGTCGAGCCGGCAGCCGGCGGCCGGGTCGATCCCCTGGGCGAACGTGCGGGCCCACAGGTCGCAGCTGCCGGTGGTGGCGTGGCCGTTGACCGCCTGGCGCTGCTCGTCGCTCAGCTGCCCGCCCTCGGGCGAGGCGTAGTAGTCGCCGAGCAGGGCGCAGTCGAACACGCCGGGTGAGATCGAGAAGGCGTCCGGGAAGGGGACGCTGGGGGCGATGGCGTCGAGCAGGCCCGGGTAGTTCTGGGCCAGCAGGATCTGCTGGATGGCGCCGCCGGAGCCGCCCTCGCCGATCGTGAACGCGGGCTCGCCGTAGGCCTCGGTGAAGTGCTCCTTCACCATCGACGCCGTCTCCGCCGAGATCACGTCGTTGCACAGCACCTGGTAGGTGTTGAAGGTGGCCGTGGCGGTGGCGTAGCCGAGCTGGAGCAGCTCCTGCGAGGCCGGGCCGGTGCCCATGAACCCCTGGCTGAACGTGGTGCCGCAGCCGCCGCCGAAGCGGTAGACGAGCCGCTCGTTCCAGGCGCCTTCGAGCTTGTCGATCCGGAAGACGGACCGGTTCAGCACGCCCGTCTCGATGCGGATCACGAACGGCATGGACTCGCCGGCGACCTCCACGGTCTGGACGTCGGCGGGCGCGGCCTCCGGGTCGGCCAGCGGGTGCCGCTCCCCCGCCGCGTCGACGTACTCCCAGGTCACCTTGGTGGGGGCGAAGCAGCCGTCGGCGGGTGTCGACGCCTCGAGCCCGAACGTGTCGGTCGTGCAGCTCACCAGCTCCAGTGGCTCGCCGGAGAACACCGGGCCCTGGTCGGAGTGGTTCACCAGGGTCGCCTCGCCGCGGTCGTCGCCCCGGCGGGCCTCGACCGCGTTGTCACCGTCGGCGAGCCCTTCGACCAGGCCCACGAGCCGTCCCGATTCCTCTGCGAAGGCGTCGGTCACGTCCTCGCCGTCGACCGTGACGGTCACGCCGTCGAGGACGCCGTCGTCGGCCGTGACCGCGACCAGGGCGTCGCCGCCGGTCACGTACTCCGGTTGTGACGACACCACCTCCACCTGCAACGCGTCGGTCGAGCCGGCGTCGTCACCGCCGCCGCCGTCGTCGTCTGAACAGCCGGCGGCCACCAGCGCGACCGCCACCATGATCCCCAGAAGCTTGCGCATCATCCCCCCTTAATTCCCTACCGGAGGAATTTAGGCGATCGGCGGCCGGCGTGTGCGATGGTGCGGGGGTGACGGTCACTCCGATGTTTCCGCTGGGGACGGTGGTGGTGCCGGGGATGGTCCTGCCGCTGCAGGTGTTCGAGCCGCGGTACCGGGAGATGCTGCAGCACGTCATGGCCGGCGACCAGACCTTCGGGGTGGTGCTGATCGAGCGGGGGTCCGAGGTCGGCGGCGGCGACGTGCGGACCGACGTGGGGACCCTCGCCCGCGTCGTGCGTGCCGAGGAGCAGCCCGACGGGCGCTGGGCCGTGGTCGCCGCCGGCGTCGGGCGCATCCGGGTCGACCGCTGGCTGCCCGACGACCCCTACCCCCGGGCCGAGACCTCGGCGTGGCCCGACGAGCCCGGCGCGGCGAACGACGCGGTGCTGCCCCTGCTGCGACGGGCGGCGGCCCTGTCCCTGGAGCTCGGCCGGCCCGCCGCCCCGCTCGACCTGGAGCTCAGCGACAACCCCGTCGTCGCCGGCTACCAGGCGATCCTCGCGGCACCCCTCGGCCCCGCCGACCGCCAGCAGCTCCTCGCCGCCCCCACCCTCCTCGACCGCTGGACCCTTCTCGAGACCCTCCTCACCGACCAGATCGAGCTCCTCCAGGCCCAACTCGGCCCGACGTAACCGAAATTTCGACGCAGTTGGCGCTATAGCGACCATTCCTGTCGAGATTTCGGTGAGACGTTCGCCGTTGCTGCTGCCGCCAGCTACGGGCGGAAGAGGTCGCCGTCGAGGAGGCGTTCCATCACGTCGAGCATCGCGGGGTAGTCGGCGTCGCGGTCGCCGCCCGCCAGCAACGTCAGGCCGGCGCCGAAGACCTCCAGCAGGGCGGTGGCGCCCGCGGGGTCGATGCCGTCGGCCAGCTCGCCGTGCTCGATCGCCTCGTCGATCAGCCAGCGGTTGGCCAGCACGAGCTGGTCCATCACGTCGTCGAGCGGGTCGGGCAGGTCGGGGTTCCAGCGCGACTCCAACGCCGACAGGCTCACGAACGCCACCAGGCTCGGGTCCTCCCGGTGCAGCGCCCGGAACACGTCGATGTAGGCCCGCAGCCGCGAGCGGGCGTCGTCGTGCACCAGCACCCGGGCCGTCACCTCGGCACCGAAGCGCCGCAGCGCCGCGTCGGCCGCCGCCGCGAACAGGTCGCGCTTGGAGGCGACGTAGTGGTACAGCGCCCGCGGGGTGACCCCCGCCTCCTTGGCGATGTCGGCGATCGACGTGCGGTCGTAGCCGCTGCGGCTGAAGCACTGCCGGGACGCCCGCAGGATCCGCTCGAACGTGTCCTCGCTGCTCTGCGCCGGGGGTCGACCCCGCCGCACCCCTCCCCCCGCGGCCAGCGCCATCGCGCCGAGGTTAACCGCCACCCGCCGCGGCGCGGTCGGGGCGCTCAGGAGCGGGGGACGTCGAGCCAGGGGCGGTCCTTGTCGACCCGGACGTCGCCCGGGAGGCCCAGCACGCGCTCGGCGAGGATGTTCTTCATGATCTCGGTCGTGCCGCCCTCGATCGAGTTGGCCCGCGACCGCAGGAACGCCTGCTGGGCGTTGCGCCACAGGGCCGTCGCCGCCGGGCGCTCGTGCGGGTAGCCGTCGGGGAACAGCATCCCGTCGGCCCCCAGCAGCGTCACCGCGAACGACGCGATGTCCTTGTGGAGCTCGGCCATGGCGAGCTTGCCGATCGACCCCTCGGGCCCCGGCGTGCCCTTCGCCCGGGCCTGGCCGCCCCGGATGTTGGTGAGCCGCGACACCTCGGCCCGGATCCACAGCCGCATGAACGTGTCGAGGTCCTCGGCCCGGCCGGGGGTGCCCGGCGCCCGGCGCTCGCGCCAGATCTTCGTCAGCTCGCCGACGAAGCCCGCGCCGCGGCGGGGGATCTGGCCGCCGATCGCCACCCGCTCGTTCATCAGCGTGGTGAGCGACACCCGCCAGCCCTCCCCCACCTCGCCGAGGCGCTCGGCGTCGGGGATGCGGACGTCGGTGAAGTACACCTCGTTGAACTCGGCCTCACCGGTGAGCTGGTAGAGCGGCCGCACCTCGACGCCCGGGGCGTGCATGTCGACCACGAAGTACGTGAGCCCCTTGTGCTTGGGCTGCTGCGGGTCGGAGCGGGCGACGATCATCCCCCAGCGGCTCACGTGGGCCAGCGTGGTCCACACCTTCTGTCCGTTGAGGATCCACTCGTCGCCGTCGCGCACGGCCTTGCTGGAGAGCCCGGCCACGTCGGACCCGGCCCCCGGCTCGCTGAAGAGCTGGCACCAGATCTCCTCACCGGTGAACAGCGGGCGCAGGTAGCGCCGGCGCTGGGCCTCGCTGCCGTGGGTCGCCACCGTCGGGGCGCCCATGCCGTGGCCGATCGGGTTCCGGCCGCTGGCGGCCGGCGCGCCCTGCGCCCACAGCGTCTCGTTGACCAACCGCTGCAGCCTCGGCGACAGGCCCAGCCCGCCGTCGCCCTCGGGGAAGTGGACCCAGGCGAGGCCGAGGTCGAACTGCCGGCCCAGGAACTCGACCCGGTCGGTCGAGGCGGGCGGGAGCTCGTCGAGCAACTGGCGACAGAGGTCGAGCACCCGGGCCTCGTCGTCCCCGGCTCCCCCTGGCGCCCGGTCCGTCGGGGCGGTGAGCGTCATGCCGGCACGGTACTTGACCGGCGGGTCAAGTCACCACCGAGGGCGAAATCTCGACAGCGATGGTCGCTATGGCGCCACCCCTGTCGAAGTTTCGGGTGGGACGCCGGGGCTAGTTGAGCTTGGCGCGCATGGCGCGGGCGGCGACGCGGTCGCTGTCGCTGCCCCAGCCGTCGTCGGCGATGGCGTCGAGCTCCTCGGCGGCGGCGTCGAAGCGGCCGTTGGCGGCCAGCAGCGCGGCCAGCTCCCGCCGGTCCTCCGCCGTCGCCCCCGGCACCAGCACCCGCAGGCACTGCGCCCACAGCGCCCCGGTGCGGTCGCCCACCCCCGCGAACGAGCGCCGCAGGTTGGTGAGCATCCGGGCCAGGATCGCCCGGTTGCCGACGGTCTCCAGGAAGCGCTCCTCGAGGCGGGCCTTCTCGCCGTGCAGGGCCCGGAACAGCTTCTCGCAACCCGCCCGGTCGAGCTGCACCCGCCAGAACGGGTCGACGTAGAGCGACGGATCGACCTTGTCGCGCACCAGGAAGTGGCCGGGCATCCCCACGCCCTCCAACGGCACGTCGAGCCGGCGGGCCACCTCCAGCACCACCACCGACAGGGTGATGGGGATGCCGCGCTTGCGGTCGAGCACGGAGTCGAGCAGCGAGTTGCGCGGGTGGCTGTACTCGTCGGTGTCGCCCTGGAAGCCCTCGCCCTGGAAGAGATGGCTGGTCACGCCGTCGAGCGTGGGCTCCGGGCAGCCGCTCGCCAGCTTGTCGAGGCGGGTCAGGTTTTCCTCGACGTCGAGGTCCCGTCGGGCATGGGCGGCGATGAGCAGCGCCCCAAGGTCGAGCCGACAGTGCTCCTCCGGCCCACGCACCAGTTCCGCGAACCGGTCGGTCACGTCCACTGGCGCCACGGTATCGGGATTACGCGTGCTGTCTCCCGACGAACGTGTGAATACGGCGTGTCGTGAGCAGTTCGCGCTGTCGGCCAGGAGGGGTCAGGCAGGACGGTCGGTGATGGACGCGCGCCCGGCGAAGCCGTCGTCGGGCCAGTGCCACCAGCCGATCTCGTCCTCGCCCGGCAGCCAGCACAGCCAGTACCAGCGCCCGTCCGGAGCGCGGGCGGGGAAGTCGATCAGGCCCCGCTCGATGTCGCGCAGCACGACGCCCTCCTTGGCCAGCTCGTCGATGCAGGCCTTGATGGGCAGCGGGTCGGCGGGCACCACGCCGTGGCCGTTCTGGCGCACCATGCGCACGCTGGTCGACGTCTGCGCCCGGTACTCGGCGAGCAGGTCCTGCGCCCGCTCGACCACGTCACCGACCCAACGGAGCGCACCGTTCGCCTCGTCCAACGACCAGAACCGGGTGGGCTCGTCCACTCGTCAACCCTCCCAAACGAGGGCCAGGTTCGCCACCCCGCCCCCCGGCGCGTCGCGACTTTCCAGATACTCGAACTACGTCACTGGATGCAGGCACCCGAGTGTTGCGAGACGGCTACGGTCCGATTGCACATGGCGAACTTTCCGTTCCTCGACTGGCCCGGCCCGATCCCCTTCGCGCATCAGGGCGCCCACCGGTCGGGTGGACCGGGCGAGAACACCATGTCGGCGTTCGAGGCCGCCATCGAGATGGGCTACCGCTACATCGAGACCGACGCCCACGTCACGGCCGACGGCGTGCTCGTGGCGCTGCACGACGACACGCTCGACCGGGTGACCGACCGCAGCGGCGTCATCGGCGAGATGCCGTGGGCCGAGGTCCGCAAGGCCCGGGTGGGCGGCACCGAGCCCGTGCCCCTGCTGGAGGACCTGCTCGGCCTGCACCCCGACGTGCGGGTGAACATCGACCCCAAGCACGACGCCGCCGTCGAGCCGCTGGCCGACGCCATCCGCCGCACCGACGCCGTCGACCGGGTCTGCATCGGGTCGTTCTCCGACCGGCGGCTGGCCCAGATCCGGGCGCTGCTCGGCGACCGGATCTGCACGTCGATGGGGCCGCGCCAGGTGGCCCGGCTGATCGCCGCCTCCCGGGGGCTGCCGGCGGGGCGCTTCACCGCCGCGTGCGCTCAGGTGCCGGTGAAGCGGGGGCCGGTGCCGCTGGTGACGGCCCGCTTCCTGGAGGCCGCCCACAGCCGGGGCATCCAGGTGCACGTGTGGACGATCAACGAACCCGAAGAGATGGTCGCCCTCCTCGACCTCGGCGTCGACGGCATCATGACCGACGCTCCCGACGTGCTGAAGCAGGTGCTCGACGAGCGCACCGCCTGGGTCACGGACTGAGCTTCAGGACGGACTGAGCTTCAGGTAGGCGTCGCCCCGGGGCGACAGGCGGTAGCCGACCTCGAGGCTCTCGGTGAGCCCGAGGCGCTTGAGCTTCCGGACGTCGATCTTGAACGACGGTCGGTCGCGGCCCAGGGTCTCGGCCAGCCGGCTCGACACGACGGCCGGGCGCTGGGCGATGAGGTGCAGGGTCGGGCGGGTCCACGGGCCGTGGGTGCTCACGGCGTCGAGGCGGTCGAGGCGGCGGTCGAGCTCGGCGACGTCGTCGGGGCCCAGGTCGTCCTGCTGCGGGAGCGGCACGGTGCCGGGCTCGGGGGCGAGGCGGTGGAACTCGACGCGCCACACCACCAGGTCGGGCGGCCCCACCTGGCGGCGGCTGCCCAAGCGACGCCAGACGCCGTGGCGATCGG
>DATHJB010000066.1 GCA_035316325.1 Acidimicrobiales bacterium | reverse complement strand
CAGGTCGGCGGGACGCCCGTCGGCGGGCGCGAGCGCGGGCGCACCCGGCGTGTACCTGCACGGCGGCGACGAGGATCTCGAGGTCGTCGGTGAGAGCTACCGGCAGGACCGGCTCTGGGCGGCCTGCGGTGGCACCCCCGGCGGCGAGAGGGTCCGCCACGAGGTGATCGCGGTGCTGGTGCCGGAGCCGCAGAACCCGGTCGATCCCTACGCGATCGCGGTCCACATCGGGGACGGTCCCGTCGGCTACGTGCCCCGCGATCTGGCACCTGAGTACGGGCCCGGGCTCCACGCGCTGATGGCCGGCTGCGGCGGCTACGTGGCTCTCAACGCCGTGATCGTCGGTGGCGGCCTCCGTGAGGACGGTCCCGGCATGCTCGGCGTCTGGCTGCAGCACGACCCGCGTGCGTTCGGCATCGCACCGCCGGATCGACGCAGCTGGGTCGGACCCCCTCAGCGGCCAGCGCCGTTGGGGGGCACGATGCGCACCGGGTTCACCGAGGCGTGGCTGACCGACGTGGAGGACGACTCCTACGACCTCTCGTGGTTCGACGACCTGCCGGACGCCGACCTGCCGGCGATCGCGTTGCTCCGGCAGCTGCTCGAGACCGACCCCGATCCGATCGACCGACACTTCCAGTTCGCCGAGCTTGAGGCCCGGCTCTACCGCTGTCGTGATCTCTTCGACTCGGCACTCGACGATTTCGACTCCGTCTGCCAGCGCCACGACGCAGAGATGGAGACCATCTGCCAGGCGTTCCTCCGGAAGTGGGGGAAGGTGCCGCTCCTCACCACCTACAAGCAGATGGCCATTCGCCGGCAGAAGCAGAGCGACTGGCAGTCCTGCCGCTGGTGGGCGGAACGAGGTCTGGCGCTCTACGGCGACGCGGCGGCACGCGAAGAGGCCGTCGAAGATCTGCACAAGCGCCGGAATCGCTCCCTGGCGAAGATCGAGGCGCCCGCGAAGAAGACGACGAGGAGGACGACCGTCACGTCGGTGACGGTCGCCGTCTTCCCGGACGGTGACGGCGACGGCGAAGGCGATGGTCGCGAGCCGGCCGAGGCGGTCCGGGCTCCTGACCTCGAAGTGCTCTCCTGTCGCGGCTGCGGGAGATCGTTCGAAAGGGTCAAGGTGCCCGGACGGAAGCCGTCGCTGTGTCCCGTCTGCCGGCTGGGCACTGCCTGACCGGCAAGGCCCAACCGACGCCGGGTGTCAGGTCAGACGGCCTCGGCGGAGGCGACGAGGTCGTCGCCGAGCAGGGGGGCGCCGGTGGTGGCGGCGGTGACGGTGGGGGCGCCGGTGACGGGGCGCAGCCAGACCCGGGAGCCGACGGCGACGCCGAGCGCCTGGAACTCGGTCCGGGACCGTGTGACGAGCACGACCTGGTCGTCGGTGGTCACCTCGACCCGCATCTCGAAGCCCACCCGCACGAGGCGGGTCACCTCGCCCGACGGGGCTCCGCCGCCAGGGTCGGCCACGCTGATCTCGATGTCGTGGGGGCGCACGAGCTGGTCGCCCAGCTGGGTCACCGGGCCGAGGAAGCGCATCACGAAGTCGTTGGCGGGCTCGTCGTAGAGCTGGTCGGGCGTGCCGATCTGCTCGATGCGGCCGTCGTTGATGACCACGATCTCGTCGGCGACCTCGAGCGCCTCCTCCTGGTCGTGGGTCACGAACACGGTGGTGACGTGGACCTCGTCGTGGAGGCGCCGCAGCCAGTCGCGCAGCTCCTTGCGGACCTTGGCGTCGAGGGCGCCGAAGGGCTCGTCGAGCAGCAGCACCTTGGGCTCGACCGCGAGCGCCCGGGCCAGAGCCATCCGCTGGCGTTGCCCTCCGGAGAGCTGCGACGGCAGCCGGTCGGCGAACTGCTCCAGGTGGACGAGCTCGAGCAGCTCCTGCACCCGCTCCCGGATCTCGGCCTTCGGGCGCTTGCGGATCTCCAGTCCGAAGGCGACGTTGCGGAACACGGACAGGTGCTTGAACGCGGCGTAGTGCTGGAACACGAACCCGACGTTGCGCTTCTGGGGCGGCAGGTGGGTGGCGTCCATGTCCTCGATCTCCACCCGCCCGTCGTCGGCGTGCTCGAGGCCGGCGATGATGCGCAGCAGCGTCGACTTGCCGCCGCCGCTGGGCCCCAGCAGCGCGGTGAGCTGACCGGTCGGGATGCTGAGGGAGACGTCCTCGAGGGCGACGAAATCGCCGAACCGCTTCCCGACACCGGTGATCTCGATGCTCATTCGCTGCCCTCCTTGGGACGGATGATCGACACCACCACTATGCAGGCGACCGAGACGATCGCCAGGAGGAACGCCGTGGCGTAGGCGCCGCCCCGATCGAAGTTCAGGTACTTCTCCTCGACCACGAGCGTCGCCGTGCGGGTCTCGCCGAGCACGTTGCCCGACACGACCTTGACCGCCCCGAACTCGCCGAGGGAGCGGGCCAGGCTGAGCACGACGCCGTAGACGACCGCCCAGCGGATCGACGGGAGGGTGATGCGCCGGAACGTCTGCAGCGCGTTGGCGCCGAGGCTCTGGGCGGCCTGCTCCTGCTCGATGCCGACCTCCTCCAGCACCGGCACCACCTCCCGGATCACCAGGGGCAGGGCCACGAACGTCGTGGCCAGCACGATGCCGGGGGTGGCGAAGATGATCTGGAAGCCGGCGTCCTCGAGGGTCGGCCCGAACCAGCCGTCGCGGCCGCCGTAGACCAGGATGAGGGCGAGGCCCACCACCACCGGCGACACCGACAGCGGCAGGTCGATCAGCGGGCTCAGCAGCCGTTTGCCCGGGAACTCGTAGCGCACCAGCAGGATCGAGATGCCCACGCCGAAGACGGTGTTGATCACCACCGCCGCGATCGCCACCTGCACGGTGAGCTGCAGGGCGTGGGTGACGTCCGGGTCCTCGAGGATCGACCGGAGCTCGGTGAAGCCGTCGGCGAACGTGTTCTTGGCCACCAGCGACACCGGCCACGCCACCAGGAGCAGCAGGTACGCGGCGGCGACGAAGCGCAGGACGTACTTACCCACGGTTCGCCACCCGGCGCTGGATGAGGTCGAGCGCCACGATCGTGAACAGCGAGATCACCAGCAGCACCGTCGCCGTGGCCGCGGCGCCGGCGGTGTTGTCGCCCTCGATGCTGATGAGGATCCGCACGGAGGCGACCTCGGTCTTGAACGGCAGGTTGCCCGACAGCAGCACCAGCGACCCGTACTCGCTGACGCCGCGGGCGAACGACAGCGCCGCGCCGGCCGCGATCGCCGGCGTGAGGCTGGGCAGGACGATGCGGCGGAAGGTGGTGAACCGGCTCGCGCCGAGCGACGCCGCCGCCTCCTCGACCTCCCGGTCGAGCTCCTGGAGAACGGGCTGGACCATGCGCACGACGAACGGCAGCGTCACGAACAGGAAGGCGAGGAACACGGCTACCCGGGTGTTGGCCACGTCGACACCGAGGGGGGACTCGGGCCCGTAGAGCGACAGCAGCACCAGGCCGGCCACGATCGTCGGCAGGGCGAACGGGATGTCGATCAGGACCTCCAGGAAGCGCTTCCCGAAGAACTGGTCGCGCACCAGCACCCAGGCGATGAGCGTGCCCATCACCACGTTCACCACGGTGACGAGCAGCGCCACGCCCACGGTGAGCCGGATGGCGGCGGCGGTCTGCTCGTTGGTGACCGTGCGCCAGAAGCCGCTCCAGCCGCCCTCCCCGGCGGTGGCCACGACCGCGGACAGGGGGATCAGCACCAGGAGGCTGAACCACAGCATGGCGACGCCGAGGCCCAGGCCCGAGACGGGCGTGAGGGGCCGCCCGCGGGCCGACCGGCGCTCGCGCGCCGGCCGGCCCGGGGTGACGACTGCTGCTGTCACTCAGACTTCCCTGATTCGAGGATCGCCTTGGTCACGATGCCGTCCTCCTCGTCGAAGAACTTCGTGGAGAGCGCATCCCAGCTCTCGAAGTCGTCGGCGACGGTCAGCAGGTTCTCGACCTCGGGGAACGGGTCGCCGGGGTCGTTGGCGCCCTCGACCTCGTCGACGTCCAGGTCCACGATCGGGCGGAAGCCCTTGAGGGCGAACTGCCGCTGGCCGTCCTCGCTGAGGACGAAGTCGAGCCACTCCTGCGCCTTCGGGTCGGCGTCGGTGAGGACGGCACCCGGGTTCTCGATGAGGATCGTGGTGTCGGGGATGATGTACTCGAAGTCGGTCTCGCCGCTCTGCTTGGCGAGGATCGCCTCGTTCTCGTACAGCATCGCCACGTCGCCGGTGCCGCCGAGGAACGCCGTGGTGGTGTCGCGGCCGCTGGCGGTCAGGGACACCACGTTGTCGACGAACTTGTCGACGTAGGCCTCGGCGTCGGCCTCGCTGCCGCCGGCCTCGATCACCTGGCCCCAGGCGGCGAGGGCGTTCCAGCGGGCCGCACCCGACGACGCGGGGTTGGCCGTCACGATCTCGACGCCGGGCTTCACCAGGTCGTCCCAGGTCTGGATGTTCTTCGGGTTGCCCTCGCGCACGCCGAACACGACGATCGACGACGACACGACGCCCTTGTTGTCACCTTGGTCCCAGTCCTCGGCGACCAGGCCCTCGTCGACCAGGCGGGTCACGTCGCTGGCGACCGAGAAGTGGACGTAGTCGGCGTCGAGCCCGTCGACGACGGCGCGGCTCTGGTCGCCCGACGCCCCGTACGAGGTCTTGAACTCGACGTTCTCGCCCTCGGGCGTCTTGGCCCACTCGTCGGCGATGGCCTTGTTGGCGGCTTCGGGGACGGCGAAACCGACGATCGACAAGGTCGTGCTCTCGCCTCCGCCACCCCCGTCGCCGGAGGTGGAGTCGTCGTCGTCACCGCCGCATGCGACGACACCCAGGAGGCTGACTGCGGCGAGCGCGAGCGCTGCCCGCGAGCGGTACTTCATCGTGGCCTGTCCTTCTGCCCATTGGTGATGTGAATGGTCGGCATTCCGACCTCACCGGTGGACAGTACGAAATGCGACAAATCCAGTCAACATTGTTGTGAAGGTTCCCGAACCGGCCGCGGCGGCGTCGAGGTGTCGGTCCCGAGCCGACGCCCCCTGACGACGCAGGGGGCGTCGGCTCGGGTGGGTCTCACGGCAGCAGCGTGTCGATGAAGCCGTTGCTGAAGAGGCGGTGGGGGTCGTAGGCGTTGAGGGTGGCCCGGGCGGTGTCCCAGTTGTCGCCGGCGGGCTGGCCGGTCCGGTAGGCGTTGGGGATGGTGGTCCCCAGCAGGGTCGGGTCGGCCCAGGCCGACGACGTCGAGTACGCCCACCCCTTCGACCACTCCGCCCGCACGGTGGCGTACGACCCCGAGTAGTTGCCGAGCATCCACTGCTCCATGTCGCGGTAGAAGCTGATCGAGTCGGGCGTGCCGTGGATCGTCAGGACGTCGAACCACACCGCGGTGTCCCACTCCGGGCGGTCACCCCGGGGCCGGCAGGCCGACAGCTGGGGCGACCCCGACGACGGCACCTTCACGTCGCCCGGACGGTCGAGCCCCGAGCAGCGGATCTCCACCGGTCCGTTCACCGGGAACTTGCCCTGGGCCTGGTAGAAGGCCAGCCGGGCCTTGTACCAGACCGAGAACTCGTTGAGCACCCGTTGGACGTTGCTGCGGTTGGTCAGCACCATCGTCCCGTTCTCCGAGTACCGCAGCGTGGTGGGCCGCACGTAGAGCAGGAGGTCCTTCGACCAGCCCCAGATGTCCCAGGTGCTGGTGAAGACGATGCCGCTCTGCACGAGGAACAGCTGCAGCCCGCCGAACGATGGCGTCCCCGACGTGTTGCCCACGGCCAGGTCGGAGAGGAAGTCCTCGAACTCGTCGGGGATCTGGTCGGAGAAGGAGTAGTTGTACGGGCTGCTGACCTGCCGGGCGAAGAACGGCTTCGACGGCGTCGGTGTCCACACCTTCAGCCACGGCGTGTCGGTGAACGGGAACCAGATCGCCTCGACCCGCCCGGCGCTGTTCAGGTAGCTGGTGAACGTCCGCCCGCCCGACCCCTGTGGGGCGAACAGCTCGGCGGTCGGGATGTTGTACCAAGTCTGGCAACGCAGCCGGTAGTTGGCTCCGACCTGCAGCGTCGCGGACGTGAGGAACGCCCGCCCGAGGTGGGTGAGGAACGCCTTGATCTCGGGATCGGACCGGCTGAACGTCTTGAGCACGTACTGGTTCTGGGAGGCGTTCCACACCACGGCGGTCAGCGAGGTGACGAGGTTGCTGAGCGAGCCGTAGGTGTGGCCCGACGTGAGCGTCTCGCCGTTGCGGGGCAGCGAGGCGCCGTGGGCGTCGATGGCGAGCGCGCCACCCAGGGTCAGGTTGCCGATGGCGGGCACGCCGGCCATGCCCAGGTTCTGGGCCTGGAGCGCGGTGAGGATCGCCTCCATGGTGGCGCCGGCCTGGGCGGTCACCGTGGCCGGCGACGAGCCGGCGCTGACGGTGATGGTCTTGAGGTTCTTGGTGGTGTCGACGAGCAGCACGTGCGACAGGTCGGCGCCGTTGACGATCGTGAGCGGCGACCAGTTGTGCATGGCGCCACGGGGCCGCACCTTGTAGCCCTGCGTTCGGGCCCAGTTGCAGATGGTGACGACGTCGTCGGCGTTGGCCGGCGCGCAGGTCCACACCGCGTCGACCACGATCTCCTTGGCCCAGTTCTCGAACGCCTGCTGGTAGAGCGGGATGCCCGCCGGGAAGCTCGGCGGTGTCGGCAGCGTGGCGGCGGCCGCGCCGGCGGGCACCGTGAAGGCCGGCGACCAGCCGAGCGCGGTTGCCGCCGTGGCGGCGCCACCGGCGGCCATCCCGGCGATGAAACCGCGCCGCGATAGTCCGTTTTCAGGCGCGATGGTTTGACGTTCTCCAGGCACGTTCGTTCCCCCCGTTCGAGCGCGCCTCAGCAGCGACCCTGGCCACCGTTGACCGAGTACACCAAGGTTCACCAGCGCAGACGCGCGCCGATGTGATGATCTATTGGCCGTGTACGGCGAGGTGATAGCCGCGGCGCTGCAGCGTGCTCCCCCGCTCGTTCATTGCCCAGTTAGCCCACTATCTGACGTCAAATCAGATGTGGCAAATGTAACACGTTCTCGTTTTTGTGCAAGGTGGCCGATCCGGCGATCCAGGGCGTCTGGCGCGGCGACCTAACCTCGGCGCCGGCAGACCAGACCCACTGCACCGACAGGAGCCCCGCCGTGCCGTTCGTGGTCCACAAGGTCGTTCTCGAGAGCGTGTCCGACGCCGCGGGGCTGGTCGGGCTGATCGAGGCGGGAGCGTTCGCCGCGGACGAGGTGGTCGCGGTGGTCGGGAAGACCGAGGGCAACGGCGGCGTCAACGACTTCACCCGGATCCTGGCCGACCAGGCCTTCCGCGGTGTGCTGCTCGACCGGGGCACCCGCAGCCGGGCCGAGGTCGAGCAGGTGCCGATGGTGTGGTCGGGGGGCACCGACGGGGTCCTCACGCCGCACGCCACCGTGTTCGCCCGGGTGCCCGGCGAGGCCTCCGGCTCGGAGCCGCGCCTGTCGGTGGGTGTGGCGATGAGCGACGTCATCCTCCCCGAGCACATCGGCCGGCCCGAGATGGTGGCGACCGTGGCCGAGGGCGTGCGCCGGGCGGTCGCAGAGGCGGGCATCGACGACCCGGCCGAGGTCCACTACGTGCAGACGAAGACACCCCTCCTCACGATGGCCACCATCGAGGAGGCCCGGGCCCGCGGCGCCGCCACCGTGACCGACGAGCCGCTCGAGTCGATGAACCTCTCCAACGGCACCACGGCGCTCGGCATCGCCGTCGCCCTCGGCGAGATCGACACCCCCACCGCCGACCAGATCGGCCACGACCTCTCGCTGTACTCGAGCGTGGCCTCGTGCTCCTCGGGGGTCGAGCTCGACCGGGCCCAGATCGTCGTCGTGGGCAACGCCTCCGGGATCGGCGGCCGCTTCCGGATCGGGCACTCGGTGATGCGCGACGCCCTCGACGCCGACGGGATCTACGCCGCCATCCGGGCCGCCGGGCTCGACCTGCCCGCCCGTCCCGTCGCGGCCGACCTCGGCGACCGGCTCGTCAACGTGTTCATGAAGTGCGAGGCCGACCCGACCGGCCGGCTGCGGGGCCGCCGTCAGGTCGCCCTCGACGACTCCGACGTCCACCACCACCGCCACATCAAGGGTGCGGTCGGGGGCGTCGCCGCCGCGGCTACCGGCGATCCGGCGGTGTTCGTCTCGGTGGCCGCCCTGCACCAGGGCCCCTCGGGTGGAGGTCCCGTCGCCGCCGTGGTCGACGTCGGCGACACCGGCGACGCCTGAACCGGGACGACGCCCTACGCTTCGGTACTTGAGGACTTCCACCGCGGCGGTGACGAGCGCGAGCGTGCTGGTGCGCGACCTGCTGGTCGGACCGGTGCGGCGGGCGGAGATCGTGGCGACCGGCCCGATGGCCACCTACCTCGACGTCGACGGCCGCTTCCTGGCGGTGGTGGCGGCCGGCGGGGTGCGGTTGCCCTGCGCGGTGGTGCTCGGTCCCGGCGGTCGGCCGCCCGTCGGCCCCGACCTGGCGGTCGGCGAGGGCCACATCGCCCCCGGATCGTGGTTCGATCCCCGGGTGCGGGTCGGCCCGGTCGAGCCCGCGGCGCTGGAGCTCCTCGCAACCGAGCTGCGGCGACGGCCCGGTGAGGACCCCTTGCTGCCCGCCGACGCCGTCGATCGCCTGGCCGAAGCTTTGAGGAGCGGGGATATCGACGCGGCCGTGGCGGCCCTGGTCGGCCGGGGGAGCGGCCTCACACCGGCGGGCGACGACCTGCTGGCCGGGGCGCTGGCCGCGCTCCGGGCCGTGGGATCACCGGCGGCCGACGACCTCGCCACCGCGGTCCGGAGGTGGGCGCCGGGCCGCACGACCCGGTTGTCGCTCGCCCTCCTGGAGGCCGCCGACGTCGGCGCCATGATCCCCGAGGCCGAGGCGGTCCTGCGGGCAGTTCGGGCCGACGACGAGCGGTTCGAGCCGGCGCTCGACCGGTTGCTGGGCGTGGGGCACACCAGCGGGTGGCACCTGGCTGCCGGGTTGACGGTGGGCTTGGCCGCATGACGCAGCTCGTGCGGGTCGAGCGCGGCCGTTACCACGACTCGGTGACGCTGATGCGGGCCAGCGCCGCCGGCTCCGGGCTGGACGGCGTCGGGGCGGTGATCGCGGCGATGGCGACCGAGCTCAACCTGGGCCTGCTCGCCGACGGCGGCTTCCCGCTGCCCGAGGTGACGCCCGACGACCTGGTCGTCGCCGTGCAGGCCGACGACGACGCGGCGGCGCAGGCCGCGGTGGCCGAAGTCGAGCGGGTGCTGGCCGAACGG
>DATHJB010000065.1 GCA_035316325.1 Acidimicrobiales bacterium | reverse complement strand
GTCCACCCCTACGCCTGGCGCGACGGCGTGCGGATCGCGGGGGCCGACCACCCGCCCGCCTACATCGTGGTGCTGGCGCTGCCGTCGCTGCTCGGCTTCGACGGCATCCGCGACCACATGCTGGCGTCGTGCCTGATCGGCACCGGCACGGTGGCGCTGATCGGCCTGCTCGGCCGACGCATCGCCGGGAACGTGGCGGGCCTCGTCGCCGCGGGCGTCGCCGCCGTCTACCCGAACCTGTGGCTCAACGACGGCGCCCTCATGTCGGAGACGCTGGCTCTGTTCCTGGGGGTGGTGGTGAGCTACGCCGCCTACCGGGCCTGGGAGGTGCCCTCGACGCGGCGCTTCGTGGAGCTGGGGGCGGCGATCGGCCTGGCCGCGCTCGCCCGGGCCGAGGCGGCGCTGATGATCGTGCTGTTGGTGGTGCCGCTGGTGGCGTGGGTGCGGGGCCTCGAGGGCTGGCGGCCCCGGGCCCGGCAGGCGGCGGTGGCGACCGGGGTCGCCCTGCTCGTGATGGCTCCCTGGGTGGTCGCCAACCTGGTGCGCTTCGAGCACCCGGCCACCCTGTCGACCCAGGCCGGTCCCACCCTCGACGTGGCCAACTGCGACGAGACTTACTACGGCGATGCCCTCGGCGCCTGGTCGTTCGCCTGCGCCACGGCCATCGACGAGGACGACCGCTCGGTGCTCGACCAGCGCACCCGCGAGGAGGCCTTCGACTACATGGGCGACCACGTGGGCCGTCTGCCGGTGGTGGTGGCGGCCCGGCTGGGGCGGGCGTGGGGCCTCTACGTGCCGTTCGACCAGCTGCGCTTCGACAGCGTGGCCGAGGCGCGCCCGCTGCCGTCGTCACAGGTGGGGCTGGGCATGTACTACGGCCTCGCCGCGCTGTCGGTGGTGGGGGTCGTGGCCCTGCGGCGCCGGGGCGAGCCGTCGTTCCCGCTCACGGTGTGGCTGGTGAACGTGGCGATCACCGTCGTCGTCTTCTACGGGATGACCCGCTTCCGCGCCCCCGCCGAGCCGTCGCTCGTCCTACTGGGCACGATCGGGTTGTTGGCGCTGGTGAGGCCGGCCGTCCTCCCCGAATCCATGTTCAGGCAGGAACCCGAGCAGCAGTAGCCTCGGTCCACTTATGGCCGAGAGCTTCCGCGCCCCGATCGGCACGCAGGACGTGCTCCCGCCCGAATCGGCGCGGTGGCAGGCCCTGATCGCCACGTTCGCCGGTGTGGCGGCGCGCTACGGCTACGGGCTGGTCCACGGCCCGCTCTTCGAGGACATCGGCGTCTTCCAGCGGCTCGGCACCGGCACCGACGTCGTCCGCAAGGAGATGTACGACTTCACCGACAAGGGCGACCGCCACCTCGCCCTGCGCCCGGAGGCGACGGCGTCGGTGGTGCGGGCCTTCGTGCAGCACCGGCCGGTCACGCCGTGGAAGGTGTGGTGCGTCACTCCTGCCTTCCGGTACGAGCGGCCACAGGCGGGGCGGTTCCGGCAGCACCACCAGGTCGACGTGGAGGTGCTCGGCGTCGCCGACCCGGACGTCGACGTCGAGGTGATCGCCCTGGCGGCCGACTACCTCACCCAGCTGGGCGTGCGGCAGTGGCGGCTGGCGGTCAACACGATGGGCACGCCCGACGACCGCCGCACCTACACCGACGAGCTGCGCGCCTGGCTCGCCGCCCGCCTCCGCGACATCGACCCCGGCGACCGGGAGAAGGCGTCGACCCACCCGCTGCGGGTCCTCGACTCCAAGAGCCCGACGACCCGGGCCGTGGTCGCCGACGCTCCCCGGATGCTCGACGCCCTCGACGCGGCGTCGGTCGCCCACTTCGAGCGGGTGCAGGCGGGGCTCGAGTCGCTGGGCATCCCGTTCGAGATCGACACCAGGCTCGTCCGGGGCCTCGACTACTACACGCACACCCTGTTCGAGTTCCAGAGCCTGGCGCTGGAGACGGCCGAGTCGACGATCATCGGCGGCGGCCGCTACGACGGGCTGGTCGAGCAGCTGGGCGGCCCGCCCACCCCCGGCATCGGGTTCGGCTCCGGCATCGAGCGGATGCTGCTGGCCGTGGCGGCCGAGGGTGCCGAGGCCGACCTGGGTCCGTCGCTCGACGTGTTCGTGGTCGACGCCACCGACGGCTCGGTGGCCCGCGACCTCACCCACGAGCTGCGGGGCGCGGGCCTGCGGGTCGACCGGGCCTTCGACGGCCGGTCGATGAAGTCGCAGATGAAGGCCGCCGGCCGGTCCGGGGCCCGGGTCGCCCTGATCGTCGGCGAGCAGGAGGTGGTCGACGCCACCGTGACCGTCCGCGACCTGGCCGACGGCGAGCAGTCCGTGGTGCCCCGCGACCAGTTGATCGATCACGTCAAGAAAGTGGTGGAGAAGTGACAGGCAGCGACCTCGACTCGGAGCCGGAGCTCGCACCCGCGTTCGGGATGCGGACCCACTGGTGCGGCGAGCTGCGCACCGCGCAGATCGGCGAGAAGGTGGCGCTGTGCGGCTGGGTCGCCCGACGCCGCGAGCACGGCGAACACCTCGCCTTCATGGACGTGCGCGACCGCGAGGGCGTGGTCCAGTGCGTGATCGACGGCGCCGTCGACGTCCGCAACGAGTGGGTCGTCCGGGTGACCGGCACCGTCCGGGCCCGCCCCGAGGGCACCGCCAACCCGAACCTGCCGACCGGCGACGTCGAGGTGGGCGACTGCGAGGTCGAGGTGCTCTCCCAGGCCGAGCCGCCGCCGTTCCCGCTCGACGACCGGGTGGAGACCGACGAGACCGTCCGCCTGCGCCACCGCTACCTCGACCTGCGCCGCGACCGCATGCAGCGCAACCTGCGCGCGCGGGCGAAGGCCAACAGCGCCATGCGCCGGTCGATGGAGGAGCAGGGCTTCGTCGAGATCGAGACGCCCATGCTGATCGCGTCCACGCCCGAGGGCGCCCGCGACTTCGTGGTGCCGTCGCGCCTGCACCCCGGCCAGTTCTACGCCCTGCCGCAGAGCCCCCAGCTGTTCAAGCAGCTGTGCATGGTCGGCGGGATCGACCGCTACTTCCAGATCGCCCGCTGCCTCCGCGACGAGGACCTGCGAGCCGACCGCCAGTTCGAGTTCATGCAGCTCGACCTGGAGGCGAGCTTCGTCGGCCAGGACGAGGTGCTCGAGGTGACGTCGCGCGCCGTGGCCGCGGCCACCCACGAGCTGACCGGTGAGAGCGTCGGCGAGATCCCCCGCATGACGTGGGCCGAGGCGATGGAGCGCTACGGCTCCGACAAGCCCGACGTCCGCTTCGGGATGGAGCTGGTCGAGCTGACCGAGGTGTTCGCCACCACGGAGTTCAAGGCGTTCGCCGGCCAGTGCGTGAAGGGCATCCGGGTGCCGGGCGCCTCGGAGACCACCACCCGCAAGCGCCTCGACGAGCTGACCGACATGGCGAAGCGCTGGGGCGCCAAGGGCCTGGTGTGGATGCGGGTCCAGGACGACGCGCTCGACAGCCCGGTGGCGAAGTTCCTGTCCGACGAGGAGCTGGCGTCGATCCGGTCCACGCTGGAGGCCGAGCCCGGCGACCTCGTGCTGCTGGTGGCCGACACCCGTACGGTCGCCCGCCACGTGCTGGGCCTGCTGCGGCTGGAGCTGGGTCGCCCCCCGGTGACCGAGGGCGGCCTCCACTTCCTGTGGGTGGTCGACTTCCCGCTGTTCCAGGACGTCGACGCGGCCGGCAACCCGCAGCCGGCGCACCACCCCTTCACCATGCCGCACGCCGACGACATGGCCCTGCTCGACTCCGGCGACCCCGACGACCTCCTGAAGGTCCGCTCGCAGGCCTACGACTTGGTGGTCAACGGCTGGGAGCTCGGCTCGGGCTCGGTCCGGATCCACCGGCCCGACGTCCAGCGCAAGATCTTCTCGCTGCTCGGCATCTCCGAGGAGGAGGCCCAGGTGAAGTTCGGCTTCCTGCTCGACGCCTTCCGCTACGGCCCGCCGCCGCACGCCGGGTTCGCCGTCGGCATCGACCGCCTGGTGGCGATCCTCGTCGGCGAGGAGAACATCCGCGAGGTGATCGCCTACCCGAAGACCCAGTCGGGCGCCGACCCCCTCACCCACGCCCCCAGCGACCTCGACCCGGCCCAGCTCCACGAGCTCGGCCTCCGCCTCCTCCCGCGCCCCACCACCTGACCTGAGCCGACCTGACCCCAACCGAAATCTCGACAGAAGTGGTGGCTATAGCGCCACCTGTGTCGAAGTTTCGCTGAGCTGAGCTGAGCCATGGCACCCGACAACCTCTTCTCGGCGGCGGCGAAGGACCGTCTGGAGCGCCAGGCACCGCTCGCGGCCCGGCTGCGGCCGGCGAGCCTCGACCAGGTGGTCGGCCAGGAGCAGCTGGTGGGGAAGGGGAAGCCGCTGCGGGTGCTGGTGGAGTCCGACCGGCTGTCCAGCGCGATCTTCTGGGGGCCGCCCGGCACCGGCAAGACGACGCTCGCCCAGGTGATTGCCCGCCACACGGCGAAGGTGTTCGAGCAGCTGTCCGCGGTGTCGGCCTCGGTGAAGGACGTGCGGGCGGTGCTGGCGAGCGCCGAGCTGCGCCTCGGCGAGCGCGAGCAGGGCACGATCCTGTTCCTCGACGAGGTCCACCGCTTCAACAAGGCCCAGCAGGACGCCCTGCTCCCGTCGGTCGAGAGCGGGCTCATCGTGCTGGTGGGCGCCACCACCGAGAACCCCTACTTCGAGGTGAACGCACCGCTGCTGTCCCGGTCGACGCTGTTCCGCCTGGAGCGCCTGTCGCCCGAGGCGCTGACGAAGCTCGCGGAGCGGGGGCTGGAGGCCGAGGACGCCAGCGGCGAGCCCGAGGCCGTCGCCCACCTGGTCGACCGCTCGGGCGGCGACGGGCGTCAGGTGCTCACCAGCCTCGAAGTCGCGGTCGCCCTCGCCGCCGACCACCGGGGCGACGACGGTGCCATCCGCGTGACCGTCGCCGACGCCGAGGCCGCCTTGGGCGCGAGCCTGCAGCGCTACGGCCGCGACGACCACTACGACGTGATCTCCGCGTTCATCAAGTCGATCCGGGGCTCCGACCCGCAGGCGGCGCTCTACTGGCTGGCCCGGATGCTGGAGGCGGGGGAGGACGCCCGCTTCATCGCCCGGCGGCTGGTGATCCTGGCCAGCGAGGACATCGGCGAGGCCGACCCGATGGGCCTCGTGGTCGCCACCGCCGCAGCGAGCGCCGTCGAGCACGTCGGCCTCCCCGAGGCGCAGCTGAACCTGGCCCAGGCCGCGGTGCACCTGGCGACCGCGCCCAAGTCGAACGCCGCGGCGGTCGGCATCTGGAGCGCCCGGGAGGCCGTCAGCAAGGGCGGGTTCGGCGAGGTGCCGGCCCACCTCCGCGACGCCCACTACTGGGGAGCGCAGCGTCTCGGCCACGGCAAGGGCTACGAGTATCCTCACGACGATCCCCGGGGATGGGTGCCGCAGCAGTACCTCCCCGACGACATGCGGGAGGCGGTGTTCTACCGGCCGACGCCGCACGGTTTCGAGCAGGAGATCCGCACCCGCATGGACAACCTCGCCGCCGACGACAAGGAAGAGGACGACCCGACGTGAGCGCCTCCGACATGGCGGCCGTGATCGTGGCCGCCAGCAGCGTGGCCGCGGTCGTCCTGCTGACCGTGGCCCTGATCGCCCTGACGCGCACCCTCCGGGCGCTGCGCGACGTCGCCGAGCTGATGCGGACCGAGACGGCGCCGGTGCTGGACGACCTGCGCGGCACCGTGCGGGCCGCCAACCAGGAGCTGCAGCGCTTCGACCGGCTGGTGTCGACCGCCGAGTCGGTGACCGGCACGGTCGACTCCGCCTCCCGCCTGGCCTACCTCGCCATGGCGAACCCGGTGATCAAGGGCGTGGCGTTCGCCAGCGGCACGGCCAAGGCCGCCCGCCGCCTCCGCCGCAAGGACGGGGAGACCTAGGTAGTGCGCTGGCTGTTTCGGCGGGTCTTCTGGATGGGGACCGGCGTCAGCGTCGGCTTCGGCGGCGCCATGTGGATCCGCCGTCGCATCCAGCGGGCGGTCGAGGCGGTCATGCCCCAGCGGGTGTCGTCGAACGTGGCGAAGGGCGTCCGCCGAGCGGGCGGCAACGTCGTCGGCGCCGTGTCCGAGGGGCGGGCCGCGATGCAGGCCCGGGAGGCCGAGATGCGCCGCGAGTACGCGCCCGGAATGAGCAGGGGTCGGCAGGTACCCAGGCTCTAAGCTGGGCAGACCTATGGCACCGCGGTCTTCTTCCGAACTGCGACGGGCCTGGTACGACTTCTTCGCTGCCCGGCAGCACACGATCGTCCCCTCGGCCAGTCTCATCCCGACGCACCCCACTGCGCCGATGTTCACCAACTCCGGGATGATGCCGTTCGTCCCCTACTTCATCGGCGAGGAGCCGGTCCCGTGGAGCCCGCCGCGGGCCGCCTCGGTGCAGCGCTGCGTGCGGGCCGGCGGCAAGCACAACGACCTCGACGCCATCGGTCGCTCGCACCGCCACCTCTCCTTCTTCGAGATGCTGGGCAACTTCAGCTTCGGCGACTACTTCAAGGCCGACGCCATCCCGTGGGCCTGGGAGTTCCTCACCGAGGTCCTCGAGCTCGACGGCGACCGCATGTGGGTCACCGTCCACGTCAGCGACGACGAGGCGGCCGACATCTGGACCGACGCGGTCGGCTTCCCGGCCGAGCGCATCCAGCGGCTCGAGGCCGACAACTTCTGGGAGATGGGCGAGACCGGTCCGTGCGGGCCGTCGTCCGAGGTCTTCTGGGACTTCGGCCCCGACCTCGGCCCCGAGGGCGGCCCGGAGAACCCCGCGGCCGAGGACCGCTACGTCGAGCTGTGGAACCTGGTGTTCCAGCAGTACTTCCGGGAGGCCGACCGGAGCCTCACGCCGCTGCCCAGCAAGAACATCGACACCGGCGCCGGCCTCGAGCGCATCGTCGGCGCGCTGCACGGCAGCCCGAGCCTCTACGCGTCCGACATCCTCACCGCGCTGGTGGAGGAGGCGCAGTCGGTCACCGGGCGGCGGATGGGCACCTCCGACCTCGGCGACATCGCCCTGCGGCTCATGGCCGACCACGCCCGCACCATGACGTTCCTCGTGGCCGACGGCGTGATCCCCTCCAACGAGGACCGGGGCTACGTGCTGCGGCGCATCGTGCGCCGGGCGATCCGCTTCGCCTACCTGCTCGACGTCGAGCGGCCGGTGCTGGTGCCGCTGGTCGACCGCACGGTCGACTTGATGGGCGACGCCTACCCGGTGCTGGCCGAGCAGCACGACTTCGTCAACCAGATCATCTCCCGCGAGGAGGAGACGTTCCGCCAGACGCTCAGGCGGGGCTCGCAGATCCTCGACAACCAGCTGGAGGACTTGCCCGAAGGCGGCACGCTCGACGGTTCGGTGGCGTTCCAGCTGCACGACACCTACGGCTTCCCGTTCGAGGTCACCCAGGAGATGGCCGACCTGCGGGGCTTCGCCGTCGACGTGGGTGGCTTCGAGTCGGCGATGGACGAACAGCGCCAGCGGGCCCGGGCGGCCCGGAAGTCGGGCGGCGTCGCCACCGGCGAGGACGTGGAGGAGGCGCAGCGGCTGGCGGCCGCCCACGGCCCCACCGAGTTCACCGGCCGCCGGGAGTACGAGTCGACCGCCACTGTCATCGGCATCGTCGGCGACGGCCTCTTCCTCGACCGCACGCCCTTCTACGCCGAGTCCGGCGGTCAGATCGGCGACACCGGCACGATCACCACACCCACCGGCACGGTCGAGGTCACCGACACCACCTACGCGGTGCCGGGCCTGGTCCGCCACACGTTCACCCCGGTGGAGGGCACCGTCGAAGTGGGCCAGGAGGCGACCGCCCGCATCGACGCCGCCCGGCGCGACGCGATCCGCCGCAACCACACCGGCACGCACATCCTCCACTGGGCGCTGCGCGAGGTGCTGGGCCCGCACGTGAAGCAGCAGGGCTCGCTGGTGGCCCCCGACCGACTGCGGTTCGACTTCAGCCACTTCGAGCCGGTCTCGCCCGACCAGCTGCGGGCGATCGAGGACCTGGCCAACCAGGAGATCCTGCGCAACGAGTCGGTCCGTCACTTCGAGACCACCATGGACGAGGCCCGTGAGCTGGGCGCCATCATGTTCTTCGGCGACAAGTACGGCGACATCGTCCGCGTCCTGGAGGCGGGCTCCCACTCGGTCGAGCTGTGCGGTGGCACCCACGTGCACCGGCTGGGCGACATCGGGCCGCTGAAGGTGGTGTCGGAGGCGTCGATCGGCGCCAACCTGCGCCGCATCGAGGCGATCACCGGCTTCGGCCCCATCGAGCGCCTCCGTGAGGAGGAGGCGTTGGTGGCCCGGTCGGCCGAGGCGCTGGGCACCACGCCGTCGGAGCTGCCGAGCGCGGCCGAGAAGCTGCGGGCCGAGCTGAAGGCCCTGCGCGACGAGCTGCAGCGGTTCAAGAAGCAGGCCGCCGGGGGCCAGGCGGTGCAGCTGGCCGCCCAGGCGGTCGACGGCGTGCTGGTGCAGCGCCAGGACGGCACGGCCCGCGAGGAGCTGCGCGACCTGGCAGTCGCCGTGCGCGACCAGCCGGGCATCAAGGCCGTGGTCCTGGGAGGCGCCCCCGAGGGTGGGGGAGCGGCGCTGGTCGCCGCGGTCGCGAAGGACAGCGGCCTCAACGCCGGCGAGCTGATCAAGGACGCGGCCCGCACCATCGGTGGCGGGGGTGGCAAGAACCCCGACCTGGCGGTCGCCGGCGGCCGCGACCCGTCCCGCCTCGACGAGGCCCTCGACCAGGTCCGCACCGCCCTCGGTTAGAGGCTCAGCGGATAGGCCCGTACGTCTTGGCGACGCGTGGCGACCAAGAGGCGCAACCCATGACCCCACAGGCGAGTCTGTCCAGCCAGCAACACCACCGCAAGGCAGATCGACGTACCTATCCGCTGACGCTCTTAGTGGGCCACTGATGCGGGCCCTGGGGCTCGATCTCGGCGAGAAGCGGATCGGGGTCGCCCTGTCCGACAGCGCGGGGACCATGGCGACGCCGTACGAGCTCGTCCAGCGCTCGGGGAGCCGCGAGCGGGACCACGCCCGCATCGCCGCGCTGGCCGAGGAGGCGGGCGCGGAGCTGATCGTGGTGGGCCTGCCGCTGTCGCTCGACGGGTCGAAGGGGCCGGCCGTGCAGAACGTGGAAGCCGAGCTGGCGGAGCTGCGCGAGCACGTTCCGTTGCCGTTCGAGACCTGGGACGAGCGCCTCAGTACGGTCGAGGCGACGCGTCGTCTTCGTGCAGCCGGGGTGCGAGGACCCCGGCGTCGCCAACTCGTCGATCAGGTCGCTGCTACGGTCATCCTGCAGTCGTGGTTGGACGCCAACCTTCCACGCCGCTGATTTGGGCCACAGTCCCTGGCGGGGCCGGTTCGCGAAAGCCAGAAGAGGTCTGCATGCCGCAGCATGACCGGAACGACGAGGACTTCTGGACGAGGTCTCGTCGGACGCGCCAGAGCGACAAGCGCTCGAAGCGCGGCCGGAAGCGGAAGGACAACGACGGCACTGCCGAGATCGACTGGACCGACCCCGACCTGCCGAGCGCAGCACCGCCGACGGGCCGGGCTCGGCGTGAGTCGCCGCCGCCCGCTCCGGGGCCGGAGCCGGCGCTGCCGCAGCGTCCCGTCCCACCCCGGGTGGCCGCTGCCCAGCGCCCCGAGCCGTTCCTGAACGACCCTCCGATCGGAGGTGGTCCCGGCTCCGGTGCTCGCCGGGGCGGACAGCCCGCTCCGCTGGGATCGTCGGAACCGGGTGCGGGGTTCGCCGGGGGGCGCCGCGATCGCAGCCATGCCGACATGCCCACCCAGGCTCTGCCGGCCTTCGGTCCGCCGACGCCCGGGCCGTCGGGGCGGCCGGACACGGGGCGCGCTCCGGGCACCGCCCGCCGTCGCGCCCGTGAGGCCGAGGGGTGGAGCGACGGGTCCTCCACGAACGGCCCGCACCTCGCTTCCGGTCGGTCCCGGCCGCCCGCCCTCGGGGCGCCGTCGACCAGCTCGCTCGTCCCGGGCATGCCCCGCTCCGGCGGACACGGCGCCGACGCGGCCGCCGCCGCCCCCCTGCCCGACGACCGCACCTCGTCGCTGGTGCCCGGCATGCGCCGCTCCGACTCCCGAGACCAGGCCGACCCGGGCGCTCCCGGTGCCTCCGGGCGCCGTTCGGGCCGTTCGGCAGCCAGTCAGCTCGACGCCGGCGCCCCCGGGGCGTCAGGGCGTCGCTCGGCCGGCCGGCAGCTCGAACCCGGTGCTCCGGGTGGCTCCGGCCGTCGTGCGGCAGCCCCGCAGCCCGGTCCCGGCTCCGGGCGTCGCCCGGCGCTCTCGCCCGACGAGGGTCCTGGCGGCTCTGGCCGTCGTGCGGCGCTCTCGCCCGACGAGGGTCCTGGCGGCTCTGGCCGTCGTGCGGCGCTCTCGCCCGACGAGGGTCCCGGTGGCTCCGGCCGTCGTCCCGCGATGTTGCAG
>DATHJB010000064.1 GCA_035316325.1 Acidimicrobiales bacterium | reverse complement strand
CAGGGCGTGGACGTCCAGGACACCCAGTTCTGGGCGGGCGGCGCCATCATCACGCAGCGCTTCGTCGACGAGTACGACGGCGACCTCGAGGGCGTGTTCACCACCGGCCCGTTCTGGGTGGGCGGCGACACCAGCAACGAGGGCATCGCCCAGATGCACGAGGAGCTGGATGCGGCCGGCTACGACACCGAGGGCATCATCGACTGGGCCACCAACGCCTGGCACAACATCCACGTCATCGCCGACGTGATGCGCGACCTCGACACCATCGACCCGGCGTCGCTCATCGCCGCCTTCGACTCGATGGGCCTCGTCGAGCGGCCCGAGGCGGCGCCCTACGACTTCAGCCAGCCCGCGTTCCCCGACCACCCGGTCATGGGGCAGATGCGGATCTTCGGCCGCGAGCACTACATGGCCCGGGTCGTCGACGGCGAGATCGTCCCCCTGTTGGACCACTTCGTGGATCCCATGGAGCCGTTCGAGCTGGACCTTTGACCGTTCTTCGTTGAAAGGGGGGACCCATGGGAACGCTGGCCACCGGCTTCATGAGCGAAGCCACCGTCCGGTTCGCCGTCCTCGGCATGGCGACCGGCAGCCTCTACGCACTGGTCGCGCTGGGCATCAACCTGGTCTACCGGGCGTCGGGCATCCTCAACTTCGCCGCCAGTGCCATCGGGGCCATCAGCGCCTTCCTGTTCTTCACCCTGCGTGACGAGCACGGTTGGAACTGGCTGGTGGCCCTGCTGGCGGCGCTCGTCAGCGGCATCGGGCTGGGCGCCCTGACGCAGGTGCTGGTGATGCAGGGGCTCCGCCGGGCCTCGCTGCTCACCAAGCTGATCGCCACGCTCGGCCTGATGACGGCGGCCCAGGGGTTCATCGACATCACGTGGACCTCGAACAAGGGTCAGGTCGATTCCTTCCTGCCCACCGACCTGGTCGAGTTCACCGACCAGATCGTCATCACGAAGGAGCGGCTCGTCATCATCGGCCTCGTGGTGGTGCTGGCCACGGTGCTGCGGCTCGTCTACACGAAGACGCTGTTCGGCCTGGCCACCTCCGCCGTGGCCGAGTCGGGACGGGTAGCGGCCGCCGGCGGCTGGTCGCCCAGTCGGATCGAGCTGGTGAACTTCGCCGTGGCCGGCCTGCTGTCGGCAGCCGCGGCGATCCTCATCGCCCCGATCGTGGGCCTCAACGCCAACATCATCTCGCTGATGATCATGAGCGCCCTGGCCGCGGCGCTGGTGGGGCGCTTCTCGTCCTTCGCCCTCACCGTGGCCGCGGCGCTGGTCATCGGGATCATCCAGGCCGAGCTGTCGTTCTTCCAGCCCGACCTGGCCCGGTGGCTCGACGTGCAGCCCAACTCCCTGGGCGGGTTGCCCCAGAGCGTCCCCCTGCTCATCGTCATCGTGGTGACGGTGGTCAGCGGGAGGGCCCGTCCCTCCCGTCAGGACATGCTGACGCGCCTGCCGATGCCCGGCACCGGCCAGGTCCGGTTGCCGCTCCTGGGTGCTGCCCTGGTGCTGAGCACGGTGGTCGTCCTCAGCGTGGCCGACGATTGGGCCACGGCCTTCGTGCTGTCCTTCGCCAGCGGCATCGTGATCCTGTCGATCGTGGTGCTCACCGGCTTCGCCGGCCAGCTCTCGCTGTGCCAGTTCGCCCTCGGCGGGTTCGGCGCCTGGGTGGCCGGGCGCACGGTGTCGGCTCACGGCATCCCGTTCGAGTGGGGGCTGGTGCTGGGGATCGCCGCCACCGTGGCCCTCGGGCTGGTCATCGCCCTCCCGGCGCTGCGGACCCGGGGCGTCAACCTGGCGGTGGTGACCCTCGGCCTGGCGCTGATGCTGGAGTCGATCGTCTTCTTCAACTCGTCGTTGACCGGCGGACTGGAGGGGACCAAGGTCGACACGCCCAGCTTCCTCGGGCTCGACCTCGACCCCGTGGGCAACCCCGGCCGCTACGCGCTGTTCGTCCTGGCGGTGTTCGTGGTGCTGGGCCTGATGGTGGCCAACGTCCGCCGGGGGGCGAGCGGCCGGCGGCTGCTGGCGGTGCGCTCGAACGAGCGGGCCGCGGCGTCCCTCGGCGTCGGCATCTACGGGGCCAAGCTCTACGCCTTCGGGCTGGCCGCCGGCCTGGCCGCCACCGGTGGGATCCTGCTGGCCTTCCGCACGACGTCGGTCGACTACACCGGGTTCAACGTCTTCGGGTCGATCACGGTCGTCCTCTACGCGGTGCTGGGCGGGATCGGCTGGGCGTCGGGGGCGCTGCTGGGCGGCACGATGTCGCCGGGCGGCTTCAACACCAAGGTCATCAACGAGCTGTTCGACACGGTGCCCGACATCAACAGCTGGATGCTGATGGTGTCCGGGGTGCTGGTGATCTCCATGCTGAGGACGTCGCCCGACGGGCTCGCGTCGCTCCAGGCGCGGGTGTACGGCCCGCTGATGGACCGACTGGGTCGCCGGTTCCGACGTCCGGCCCCACCTCTGGCACCGCCCCGCCCCCGACGCGAGCCCGTGACCGTGGCGGCCCGGGGCGTGACCATGCGGTTCGGCGGCATCGTCGCCCTCGACGACGTCAGCCTGACCGTCGCTCCGGGCGAGGTCGTCGGCCTCATCGGGCCCAACGGTGCCGGCAAGACCACGATGCTCGACATCCTCACCGGCTTCACGCGGCAGACGTCCGGCGAGGTGCTGGTCGACGATCGGGCGATCGACGGCTGGACGCCCGAGCGCCGCGCCCGCTCCGGCCTCGTCCGCTCGTGGCAGCAGATGGAGCTGTTCGAGGAGATGACCGTGCACGAGAACCTGCTCGTGGCGGCCGACAGCCAGCAGGCCGGCCGGTACTTCGTCGACCTGGTGCGACCTGGGCGCCGGCGGGACACGCCGGTCATGCGCGAGGTGATCGAGGAGCTGGGCCTCGACCAGTACCTCGAGCAGCGGCCCTCCGCACTGCCCCACGGGGCCATGCGCCTGGTCGGCATCGCCCGGGCGATGACCGCCGAACCGGCAGCCCTGTTCCTCGACGAGCCCGCCGCCGGGCTCAGCGACCGGGAGAGCGAGGAGCTGGGGCGGGCCATACGGCGCATCGCCGCCCGCCAGGGGATCCCCATCCTCGTGGTCGAGCACGACGTACCGCTGCTCATGGCGACATGCGACCGGATCGTCGTCCTCGACTTCGGCCGGTTGATCGCCGAGGGCACTCCCGAGGAGATCGCCCGGCACCCCGAGGTGGTGCGGGCCTACCTCGGCGAGCCCATGGCGGCCGAGCCCGCCGTCGAGTTGTCCGTGGACGAGATCGACCAGGAGGTGCCGGTCACATGACCGCGTTGATGAGTGCCGACGAGCTCACCGCCGGCTACGGCAAGAGCGCGGTGGTGCGGGACCTCGACCTCGAGGTCAGGGCCGGTGAGGTCCTGGCGCTGCTGGGCCCGAACGGCGCCGGCAAGACCACCACGATGCTGACGCTGTCGGGCGAGCTGTCGCCGCTCGGCGGCCGGGTGCGGTGGCAGGGGCAGGTGACGAAGGCGCCGCTCCACGCCCGCGTTCGTGCCGGCCTGGGCATCGTCAGCGAGGAGCGCTGCATCATGACCCAGGGCACGGTGGCCGAGAACTTCCGCCTGCACCGCGGCGACACGGCGATGGCTCTGGAGCTGTTCCCCGAGCTGGAGCCCCACATGGGGCGCCGGGCGGGCCTCCTGTCGGGCGGGCAGCAGCAGATGCTCGCGCTGGCCAAGGCGCTCTGTCGCAAGCCCACGGTGCTGCTGGCCGACGAGCTGTCGCTCGGCCTGGCCCCCCTGATCGTGGCCCGCCTGATGCGCGAGGTGCGGGCTGCCGCCGACCGGGGGGTGGGCGTGGTGCTGGTGGACCAGCACGTGCACAAAGCCCTGGAGGTGGCCGACCGGGTCGCCGTCATGCGCCGGGGGCGGATCGAGCTGAGCGGCACCGCCGCCGAGCTGCGCGACCGGGTCGAGCACATCCAGAGCGCCTACCTGGCCGCCGGCGACGACGAACCAGGCTCGAACGATGCCGGGGAGCGACCGTGAGCCCGCGCACCCCGGCGTTGCTCGGCGCCTACGTCCTGCCCGGCCCGGCCATGGACCCGACGGTGTGCGTCGCCCAGACGACCGAAGCCGAGCGCCTCGGCCTGGGCTCGGTCTGGCTGTCGGAGCTGCAGGGCCCGCTGAAGGACGCCGGCGCGCTGTGCGGCTACATGGGCCACGCCACCTCGACGATCGGGTTCGGCACCAGCATCACCCACTTCGGGACCCGCCACCCCATGGCCCTCGCCTCCTGGGGGGCGACGATGCAGGTGCTCACGGGCGGCCGGTTCCTCTTCGGGTTCGGGCGCTCCACGGCGCGCCGCTGGCGCCAGTGGGGCGTCCCCGAGCCCACCCTGCGGTCGATGGCCGACTCGGCCGACATCCTGCGGCGGCTGTGGAACCACGAGCCCGTCTCCTACTCGGGTCCCGCCGGCGACTTCCCGGAGCTCGACTGGGGCCACTTCCCGGACGTCACCCCGCCACCCCTGCTGCTGGCCGCCATCGGCCCCAAGACCCTCGAGCTGGGCGGCTCGCACTTCGACGGGGTGTTCCTCCACCCGTTCCTCAGCCCGGAGGGCGTCGAGCGGTCCGTCGCCCTGGTGCGGGCGGGCGCCGAGCGGGCGGGCAAGGACCCGGTGTCGGTGACCGTGTACCACGAGCTGGTCGTCGCACCCGACATGAGTGACGCAGAGGTCGACGCGGCCGTGCGGGCCCGGGCCGCGGCCTACTTCAGCGGTGCCGGCTACGGCGAGCTGATCCTGCGAGCCAACGGTTGGGACGCGGAGCCGCTCGGGCCCTTCCGGGAGGCGGTCCGTCAGGCGACGGCCGACAACGAGGCCGCCGGATCGCCGCTCAAGGGACGGGAGGTACTGGTGGAGCCCAGCCGCCTCCTGCCCGACCGGTTCTTCGCCGAGGGGGCGGCGGTGGGCTCGGCCAAGGACTGCGCCCGCCGCATCCACGACTTCCTCGACGCCGGAGCCGACCAGCTCATCGTCCACGGCGTCACCCCCGACGCGCTGGGCCCCACCGTCGCCGCGTTCGCACCTGAAGCAGGAAAGGAAGGCAAGTGAGCGCAACCACCGCGAAGAACACCGACATGGCGGGCGTGTCCGGCGCCGTCGATCCGGCCGCGCTGGGCGCGCGCGTCTCGTCGGGCGATCCGCTCTACGCCGAGATCGTCGACTTCCTGATCGACGAGGCCCTGCTGCTCGACCACAACCGGAACGACGAGTGGTACGAGCTGCTGGCCGAGGACCTCGTCTACCGCATGCCGGTCCGGCGCACGGTGCACCGTTCCCAGGGCCTCGGGTTCGACTCGACGATGGGTCACTTCGACGACGACCACGCGTCGATGACCGTCCGCATCAAGCGGCTGCACAGCCTCAGCGCCTACTCGGAGGATCCGCCGTCCCGGGTGCGCCGCTTCGTGTCCAACGTCCGGGTCCACGAGTCGGACGCGCCGGGGGAGTACGCCGTGACGAGCTACCTCCTGGCGCTGCGCAGCCGGTGGGACAACAGCGACTACGACGTCATCTCGGCGCAGCGGGACGACACCCTCCGCCGCGACGGGGCGAGCTTCAAGATCGCCCGCCGGATCATGTACCCGGACCAGAGCGTCCTGGGCACGCCCAACCTGGCGATCTTCCTGTGAGAGCCAGCTTCCACGTTCGAAGGTCGACGACAGGAATCGAGGGAGACCATGGGTCGTCTTGACGGCAAGGTGGCGGTGGTGACCGGCGGCGCCCGGGGCATCGGCCGGGGGATATGCCGGCGCTTCGCCCGGGAGGGCGCCCGCGTGCTGGTCGCCGACATCGCCGAGGACGAGGGCAAGCAGGTGGCGGCCGACCTGGCAGGCCTGGGCGGCCAGGGGGTGTTCCTGCGGACCGACGTCGGCCGCAAGGACGAGGTCGAGCGGATGGTGTCCACCGCGCAGGAGACCTGGGGTCGGGTCGACGTGCTGGTCAACGACGCCATCGGCCTGGCCCCGCACGTCCACCTGGAGGACAAGACCGACGAGATGTTCCGGTTCAGCTTCGACGTCGGCTTCTACGCCACCCTCTGGGCGATGCAGGCGGCGTTGCCGCTGATGCGCGACCAGGGCGGGGGCCGGGTCGTCAACTTCTACTCGGGCGACGCCGACAACGGGCAGTGGTTCCACGCCGACTACAACGCCACGAAGGCGGCGATCCGGGCGCTGACCGTCTCGGGCGCGGCCGAGTGGGGTCGTTACAACGTGCTGTGCAACGCCATCTCGCCGGCCGCCGCCGGAACCGTCTACTACGAGCTCGTCGCCAAGGTCCCCGAGCTGGCGGAGATGGCATCCCGCCATCCCCTGGGCCGCCCCGGGGACCCGGAGACCGATATCGCGCCGGTGGCGCTGTTCCTCGCGACCGAGGACTCGCAGTACGTCAACGGCCAGACGATCACCGTCGACGGCGGTGGCCGCCTCAGCGCCGGTGGGGTCTACCCGGCCGACCCACCGGACGTGGCGCAGGGCTGGCTCGAACGGCGCGCCGCCCGGTAGCCGGGGGAGACGGGATCGGGGGATCGGGGGACATGGTGGAGACGGGGGGAGATGTCATGACCGTTGCGAGCGAAGCGGACCGGGCCGCGCTGCAGGCCTTCGGCGACTGGCTGGGGACCCGCCTGCCGGGCGCTGTCCTGGACGAGGTGGAACGGCCCGCCACGGGTGCCTCGAACGGCACCTACCTATGCGCGGCCCGGCTCCCGGACGGGGGTCGGCGGGACCTGGTGCTCCGGCTGCAGCCGGTCGAGAACCAGTTCCTCGACCCCGACGTCATGTTCCAGCACCGGGTGATGGAGATGCTGTCGGCCCACAGCGGGCTGCCGATTCCCGTCGTCCTGTGGGCCGAACCCGATCCGGCGGTGCTCGGCCGGCCGTTCTTCGTGATGGAGCGGGTGCGGGGCCGCGTGCTGCCGGACTCCCACCACGTCGAGGGTTGGGCCCTCGACCTCCAGCCGGACGAGCGGGCCCGGCTCTACGACGGCGCCGTCCGGGCGCTGGCGGAGCTGCACGAGGTTCCGGTAGGCGACCACGTCGCCTTCCTCCGCCGGCCCGGCACCGGGACCGCGCTCGACCGGCACATGGCCTGGTTGGTGCGGTGGCACCGCTGGGCCGCTCGGGGCCGGGCGCTGCCGGTGATCGACGCCGGCCTGCGGTACGTGCTCGACACCTGCCCGGACGATCCGTCGGAGCACGTCATCTGGGGCGACGGCCGCCCCGGCAACATGGTGTTCGGCGAGGACCTGTCGGTGGCGGCGGTGCTCGACTGGGAGCTGGCCGCCACCGGGCCCGCCGAGATCGACGTCGCCTGGTGGTTGATGTTCGAGCGCTCGCAGACGGTCGCCCGGGGTGTCGAGCCGCTGCCGGGGGTTCCCGACGCCGAGGAGATCGTCGGGTGCTACGAGCAGCTGCGCGGCGTCCGCCTGGCCGACCTCGACTTCTACCGGGTGCTGGCCGAGCTCCAGTTCGCCATCATCGTGCACCGCTACGTCGACATGCAGGTGGCCGCGGGGCTGCTGCCACCCGACACCGACCGGGCTCGGTGCTCGTCGCCGGCCCTGATGCTGGCGGAGTCGATCGGCGTCGAGCTGCCTGAACCTTCCGGAGGGCCAGGCGACAGCTGAAACAGGATGAGTCCGGGTTGTACAGGGGGACCTTGTACCCTGTCGCGGGTGATCGACTCCCGTACCCGGACGAAGATCCTGCAGGCGGCGTTGCACCACATCGCCCTCTACGGCGAGGAACGCCTGTCGATGAGCGGGGTCGCCAGCGAGGCGAAGGTGTCCCGCGGCACGGTGTACCGGTACTTCACCAACCGCGAGGAGCTCCTCGACGCCATCGCCCTCCATGTGCGCCAGACGTTCGAGAACGGGGTCGTCGCCGCGGCCGCGGAAGGCGGCGACACGAGCGAGAAGCTCGACCGCATCGTGGCGCAACGCATCGACCCCGACACGCGCCAGGCCGTCCGCCGCCTGCGCGAGCTGCAGCCGGCGTTCACCCTGGAGTTCCTGACCGAGCACCTGCCCGAGTTCCGCAAGGTCTACGCGAGGGCGCTCCGCGACGACTTCGACCGGCCCGACCTGCGCCTGTCGCTGGACGACTTCGTCGAGCAGCTCGTCCGCATCACCGTGATGGAGACCCTCTGCGACCTCGACCCGGAGGAGACCCGGCGACTGGTCGTGCAGCTGTGGGACCTCACCCGGACCGCCGACCGCAGCGCTCTGGTCGAGACGGCCTAGGCCGAGCCCGGCCGTCTCCGGCGCCTCAGCCGCTCGGGGGCGTGTCGCCGACGTGGATGGCGTGCTCGGGGCAGGCGGCGGCGCCGGCGCGCGCCTTGTCCTCCAGGCCGGCGGGCACGCGGTCGTCGTCGACGTGGGCGAACCCGTCCTCGTCGAGCTTGAACACCTCAGGGCACACGTCGGCACAGGTGGTGTACCCGCAGCACTTGGCGGGGTCGACGCTGACGTAGAGCCGCGGGCTGCGGTCGGTGTCCGTCACTGTTCATCTCTCCTCTCTGCCCAGGCGACGACCTCGGTCCGCTCGGGGCTGCGGGGTACGACGGTGGCCAGGAGCCGGGTGTCGCCGCCGGCCGGTCGCCAGATCACGCTGGTGGGCGGGAGCGGACGTACACCGGGTAGCCGTTCGAGCTCGGCGATCACGGAGCGCCAGCTCTGGCGCAGGAGCACCCGGCGAGGTGCCCCCGGACGTCCGAACGGCGGATCGGCCGGCGCCGGGGAACCCGACGGGTCGGCGTCGGCGTCGACGCGTGCCCAGACGATTCCGCTCTCGACCGAGACCGCCAGGGACTCGATGTGCCATCGCGGATCCGGCACGGCGGACAGCCGGCGCGACACGCGGTCGAGCTGGTGGCGTCCGTCCAGCTCGAACGTCCAGCCGTGCAGGGGGCACACCAGTCGCCGGCTGTGGCCCGCCTCGTTCCGGCGCAGGATCGGCGTTCCCTGGTGGGGACACGCGTTGCGCAGCACGTGAAAGCCGTCGTCGTCACGCGCGACGACCACAGGAACGTCGGCGACCTGCCGGGCGCGGTAGTCGCCCGGTCGGCCGAACTCGCCGACCACGCCTGCGACCATCCACGCTCGATGCAGCGCCCGCATGGCCTAGCGGGCTCCGGCCCGCGCACCGGTGAGCCCTCGCAGGTCGCACGACTCGTCGGCGAGCTCACCCGCCGTCACGACCGCCCCCCCGGCGATCAGCCGGCGGCCGGCCCGGACGTCGAGCGCCCGGTTGACGCCGGCGACGCCCCGGACGGCGCCGTCGCGCAGGTAGAAGACGCTGAAGTCCAGCGCGTCGACGTCGCCGCGGAAGACCGCCGTGTCGTCGGGGCCGGGAAGGCCGGCCATCTGCAGGTTCACGTCGTACTGGTCCGACCAGAACCAGGGCACCTCGGCGAAGGGCACGTCCCGGCCCAGCATGTTGCGGGCGGCGGCCTGGGCCTGGTGCTGGGCGTTCTGCCACTGCTCCACCCGCAGCGTCACCCCGAGGACGGGGTTGGGGTGCAAGGCGACGTCGCCGGCGGCGTAGACGTCGGGCACGGAGGTGCGGCACCGGTCGTCGACGACGATCCCGTTGCCGGCGGTGGCCGACGCCGTCCTCCCGACGTCGGTCTCGGGCGTCATCCCCACGCCGACCACGACGACGGCAGCCTCGTGGACCGACCCGTCGGTGGCGACCACCTGGCGCACCTGGTCGTCGCCGGCGATGCGCTCGACGCCGACGCCGCACCGCAGGTCGACCCCGTGGTCCCGGTGCATCGCCGCGTAGACCCGGCCGACCTCGGGGCCGAGCACCCGCCCCAGCGGCAGGTCGGCTATCTCCAGCAGCGTCACCTCGCACCCCAGGGTGCGCGCCGACGCCGCCACCTCGGCGCCGATGAAGCCCGCGCCGACCACGACGACCGGGACGTCGGGCGAGAGCCGCTCCCGGATGGTGAGCGCGTCGTCGAGGGTGCGCAGCGTGTGCACGCCCGGCAGGTCGGCGCCGGGCACGTCGAGCGTGCGGGCGCGGCCGCCCGTGGCCAGCAGCAGCCGGTCGTAGGGGAGCGACCGGCCGTCGGCCAGGTCGAGCCGGCGTTCGGCCGGGCGCAGGACGGTGGCGCGGCTGCCGAGCACCAGGTCGACGGCGTTGTCGTCGTACCAGGAGGCGGCGTGGAAGGCCGTCGCCTCGGGCGGCGTCTCCCCGCGCAGCACGCCCTTGGAGAGGGGTGGCCGGCTGTAGGGCGGGTGGACCTCGTCGCCCACGAGGATCACCCGGCCCTCGAAGCCCTCGGCGCGCAGGGTCTCGGCGGCCGACAGGCCCGCGAATCCGGCGCCCACGATGACCACGGTTCGTTCGCTCACGGCAGTCCCCCTCCTCGTGCCGCCATGGTAGCGAAGACTTAACAAGTTGAACGAAATCTGCTCATCTTGTACTGTGTGTGACGTAGGGCTCAGAGGGGCCGACAGAGGGGGTTTGTCGTGGCGATCGATGAGCGTGGGTTGGTCGAGGGATTCGTGGGTCCGGTGCTGTCGGACGGGACACCGGTGGCGTCGCTGATCGACGTGGAGCGTCGTGAGGCGTCGCTGCGGCTGTTCGCCGATCCGGAGGTGTACCGGGCGGAGCAGCAGTGGCTGTTCGGCCGGTGTTGGAACATCGTCGCCCACGAGTCCGAGGTGCCCGAGCCGGGCGACTTCGTGGCGCGTCGGATCGGCGACGACCCGGTGGTCGTCACGCGGGGCCGTGAGGGCGAGATCAACGTGCTGCTGAACGTGTGCACGCACCGGGGGATGCAGGTGTGCCGTTCGGAGGCGGGGTCGGCCGAGAACTTCCGGTGCCCGTACCACGGGTGGGTGTTCGGCGTGGAAGGGAACCTGCTGGGAGCACCGTTCGAGCGCGAGATGTACGGCACCGACCTGGACAAGCCGGGCCTGGGACTGCGCCGGGCGCGCGTCGAGCTCTACGCGGGGATCGTCTTCGCCAACTGGGACGAGTCGGCGCCGGGGCTCGACGAGTTCCTGGGCGGCTACACGTGGTACCTGGACACGATCTACAAGCGCACGAACGGCGGGCTGGAGTGCGTGGGCGCGCCGCAGCGGTCGGTCATCCGGGCGAACTGGAAGGCCCCGTCCGAGCAGTTCTGCGGTGCGGACGGCTACCACGTCGCCACGCTCCACAAGACGCTCGTCGAGCGGGTCGTCGGCCCCGACGCTCCGCCTGCCGTCCTCCAGGAGGCCATCCGCGCCACGATGTTCGGGATCGACATCGGCTCGCGCCTCGGGCATGGCCTCCGCGCCATCTCCCGCAACGGCGTGCGGTCCCGGGGCGCCCGGATGGGGGAGGCACCCCCGCCCGATCTCACGCCCCTGGAGGCGCTCACCGCGGACCCGCCGCAGGGACTGCCGGTCGAGCTGGTACCGGAGCTCTTCGAGAACCTGGACGACGGGCAGATCCACGCCCTGCTCACCTATCCGCCCAACCCTGGCGGCATGTTCCCGAACGTGGGGTTCCTGCACACCAACCTCAGGGTCCACATCCCCACCGGCGTCGACACCTTCGAGATGCTCAACTGGGTCCTGGTCGAGAAGGACGCCTCCCCGGAGCACAAGGAGACCGTCCGCAAGGAGATGCTGCTGGGCTTCGGCACCTCCGGCACCGTGGAGCAGGACGACGCCGAGTCGTGGCCGGCCATCCAGAAGTCGGCCTCCGGCTACCAGGGCGCCCGCCAGAAGATGCGCTACCAGGCCTTCGTCGGTCACAACCCGCCGGAAGGCTGGGAGGGCGGCGAGGAGGTCTACGACGGCTTCTCGAAGGACGACAGCGCCTGGAACTGGTGGCTCCGCTACCGCGACTACATGACCGGCGCGCCGCTCCAGCTCGACCGGGATTGAGGGGGAGTGATGGAGATCTACGGCATCGCCTACATCGGCTTCGAGTCGCCCAACGCGAAGCAGATGCTCGAGTACGGGCCCGAGGTGTTCGGGTTCGGCCTGAACGAGTCGCGCGACGACGGCTCGGTGTACCTGACCATGGACGACCGCGACCACCGGATCGCCGTCCACCCCGGCGAGCGGGACCGCTTCGCCTACGTCGGCATCGAGACGAAGGACAAGTGGGCCTGGGAGCAGGGCATCGAGACGCTCCGGTCGGCCGGCATCGAGGTCACGGTGGGCGACGACGAGTTGGAGGAGCAGCGCGGGTGCTACGGCGTCGCCCAGTTCCTCGACCCGGCCGGGTGGCCCCACGAGCTGGTCTACGGCCATGCCTACCACTCGGGGGGATGGCATCCCGGACGGGCGCATCGCGGCTTCCGGTCCGAGGAGTACGGGCTCGGCCACACAGTGCTCGTCGCCGACGACGTTGCCGAGATCGAGCGCTACTGCAAGGACGTGATGGGCTACAAGTGGTACATCCAGGGCCTGCGCAAGGGCGGCGGCTCGTTCTGGCGGTTCAGGAACAGCGACCTGAGCCACAACATCGCCTACGGGCTCAACCCCAACCACCGTCGCGGCGACACCGCCACGGTCATCCCCCACATCGGGGTGTACTGCAGGACGCTCGACGACGTCGGCATCGCCGCCGACATCGTGGAGGAGCGCTACCCGGAGCGGGTGGAGATGACGCTGGGCCGGCACATGCAGGACCCGGTGGTGTCCTTCTACAGCAAGACGCCGGCGGGCTTCACCATCGAGTACATCTGGGGCGAGGACCTCGACGTCCCCGACGGCCCGTACGTCGAGCGCCGGGCCGGCAAGCTCAGCCTCTGGGGCCACAAGCGGCCGAGCGGCAGCGCCGCACACTGATCCTCCGGGCGTCAGGCCACGGGCAGGCCGAGGCCCCGGCCGATCACCAGGCGCTGGATCTCGCTGGTCCCCTCGCCGATCTCCAGGATCTTGGCATCGCGGTAGAAGCGCGCGATCGGGTTCTCCTCCATGAAGCCGCTGCCCCCGAACACCTGGGTGGCCACCCGCGTGGCGGTCACGGCCGTCTCGGTCGAGTACAGCTTCGCCATGGCCGCGGCGTGCGTGAAGGGCCGGCCGCGGTCCTTCAACCAAGCCGCCTTGTAGGTGAGGTTGGTGGCGTTCTCCACGGCCACCTCGAGGTCGGCCAGGGCGAAGGCGACGGCCTGGTTGCGCCCGATCGGTCCCCCGAAGGCGGTGCGCTCCTTGGCGTAGGCGACGGCCTGCTCGAGGCAGGCGCGAGCGCAGCCCAGGGCGAGGGCCGAGATGGCCACCCGGCCGTCGTCGAGGATGGAGAGGAAGTTGCGGAACCCCGACCCCGGCGTCCCCAGCAGGTGGTGGTCGGGCACCACGCAGCCGTCGAGCACCACCCCGTGGGTGTCGCTGGCGTGCCACCCGAGCTTCCGGTAAGGCGGCTCCACCAGGAGGCCGGGGGTGCCGGCCTCGACGACGAAGGTGGAGATGCCGTCGTCGGTGCGGGCGGTGACGGTGACGATCGAGGTGAGGGGCGTCCCCGAGTTGGTGATGAATGCCTTGGCCCCGTCGATGACCCAGTCGTCACCCTGGGGGCGCGCCCGGGTCTTGGTGGCCCCGGCGTCGCTGCCGGCGTCCGGCTCGGTCAGCCCGAAGGCCCCGAGCGCGGTGCCGGCCACCAGGTCGGGGAGCCAGCGTGCCTTCTGCTCCTGCGTGCCGAAGCGGAAGATCGGGTTCGCCCCCAGCCCGACACCGGCCGAGAGCGTGATGCCCATCGACTGGTCGACGCGGCCGATCTCCTCGATGGCGATGCAGAGGGAGGCGAAGTCGCCGTCGCCGCCACCCCACTCGCCGGGGAACACCAGCCCGAACAGCCCAAGGTCGCCCATGGCCCGCACGGTCTCGACGGGGAACGTGTGCTCCTCGTCCCACCGGGCGGCGTGGGGCGCGATCTCGCCCTCGGCGAAGTCGCGGACCACTCGGCGGAAGGCCTCGTGCTCGTCGGACAGGTCGAAGTCCATCATCCCTCCTGGGTGCCGGCCGCCTTCACGACGACCAGCAGCTGGTCGAGCGCGATCCGGTCGCCCGCCTCGACGAGCACCTCGCTCACCGCGCCGTCGACCGCCGCCCGCAGGGTGTGCTCCATCTTCATGGCCTCCACGCTGACCAGGGCCTGGCCGGCGACGACCTCGTCGCCCACGGCCACGGCCAGGGCCACCACCGTGCCGGGCATGGGGCTGGTGACCGCGGCGGCGCCGCCTGGTCCGGACCCCGGGTCCCGGACGGCGGCCGGGTCGGGCTCGGTGAACCGCCAGGCCTCGCCGTCGCGGCCGACCCACACGGTCGGGCCGGCGACCGCGAGGTGCACGACCGTGACCTGGCCGGCGAAGTCCAGCCGCGCCCGCCCCGCCGTGCGGGAGAGTGACGCCGGCACCACGGAGCCGTCCTCGTCGGCCACCTCGAAGCCGTCGACGTCGGACGTGCGCCGCAGCCTGACGGCGACGGGCTCGCCGTCGCCGGTCCGGGCGCTCCATGTGGTCCAGGCCGGCTCACCCAGGCGCCATCCGTCGCGGGCCTCCCAGGGGCCGCCGGGCGGGGCGGCGGCTCCGGCATCGGAGGCGAAGCGGGCGAGGGCGGCGGCGACGACCGCCTCGCGTGGGGTCGACGGGGGCGGCGCCCGCCCCGCGATCCGCTCCACCAGCCCCGTGTCCAGCTCGCCCCGCACCACCTCGGGTGCGGCCAGCGTCGTCCGCAGGAAGCCGACGTTGGTGGTCACGCCCAGCACGCTGGTGGCGGCGAGCGCCCGGGCCAGGGTCCGCCGGGCGGCGTCGCGGTCGGGCCCCCAGGCGACGACCTTGGCCAACATCGGGTCGTAGGTCGAACCCACGTCGCTGCCCACCAGCAGTGACGAGTCGACGCGCACGTCCGGCAGGCCGTCGGCTTCGCTGAGGGAGACGACGCTGCCGCCCGTGGGCAGGAACCCCCGGGCGGGGTCCTCGGCGTACACGCGGGCCTCCATGGCGTGACCGGTCGGGGCGAGCTGGTCCTGCGTGAAGGGAAGGGGCCCGCCCGCCGCCACCCGGAGCTGGAGCTCGACGAGGTCGACGCCCCACACCATCTCCGTCACCGGGTGCTCGACCTGGAGGCGGGTGTTCATCTCGAGGAAGAACGCCTCGTCGGGCCGGTCGCCGGACACGAGGAACTCGACCGTGCCGGCGTTGACGTAGCCGCACGCCCGGGCGGCCGCCACCGCCTGTGCGGCGATCGCCTGCCGATCGCCTTCGGACAGGGCGGGGGAGGGGGCCTCCTCGATCACCTTCTGGTGGCGGCGTTGGAGGCTGCACTCCCGCTCGCCGAGGTGGACGACGTTGCCGTGGCCGTCGGCGAGGATCTGCACCTCGATGTGGCGGGGCCGCTCGACGAAGCGCTCCAGCAGCAACGTGTCGTCGCCGAAGGCGCCCCGGGCCTCCCGGCGGGCCGCGGCGATCTCGGTGGGCAGGTCGCCGAGATCCGTGACCAGGCGCATGCCCTTGCCGCCACCGCCGGCCGAGGGCTTGACCAGCAGCGGCAGCCCGACATCGACGGCCCGCTCCACCAGCTCGTCGTCCGTGAGCCCCGTCTCGGCCACGCCCGGCACCACCCGCACGCCCTGCGCGGCGACCGTCTGCTTGGCGCGGATCTTGTCGCCCATCGCCTCGATGGCCTCCACCGGCGGCCCCACGAAGACGATGCCGGCCTCGGCGCACGCGACGGCCAGGCCGGTGCTCTCGGCCAGGAAGCCGTAGCCGGGGTGCAGCGCCTGGGCGCCGGAGGCCAGCGCGGCCTCCACGATCCGCTCGACGCTCAGGTAGCTCTCGGCTGCGGGCGCCGGGCCGATCCGCCGGGCGACGTCAGCTTCGACCACGTGGCGGGCGCCGGCGTCCGCGTCGCTGAACACGGCCACCGACCGGATCGCCAGCCTGCGCAGGGTACGGATCACGCGCACGGCGATCTCGCCCCGGTTGGCGACCAGCACGGTGTCGAACACGGCTCCCGTCACATCCTGAAGACGCCGTAGCCGGTGGGCCCCAGGGGCGCCTGGCCGGTCACGGCCAGGGCGAGGCCGAGGACCCGGCGGGTCTGCGAGGGCTCGATGATGCCGTCGTCCCACAGTCGGGCCGTGGAGAAGTAGGGATGGCCCTGGCGCTCGTACTGCTCGCGGATGGGGCGGCGGAAGGCCTCCTCCTCGTCGGGCGGCCACTCCTCGCCCGCGGCCTCCAGCTGGTCGCGGCGCACGGTGGCCAGCACCGACGCCGCCTGCTCGCCGCCCATGACCGAGATGCGGGCGTTGGGCCACATCCAGAGGAACCGGGGCGAATAGGCCCGCCCGCACATGCTGTAGTTGCCGGCGCCGTAGGACCCGCCGATCACGACCGTCAGCTTCGGCACCCGGGCGTTGGCCACGGCGTTGACCATCTTGGCGCCGTGCTTGGCGATCCCGCCCGCCTCGTACCGGCGGCCGTCCATGAACCCGGTGATGTTCTGCAGGAACAGCAGCGGCACGCCCCGCTGGTCGCACAGCTCGACGAAGTGGGCGCCCTTGAGCGCCGACTCCGAGAACAGGACGCCGTTGTTGGCCACGATGCCGACCGGGTGGCCCCAGATCCGGGCGAAGCCGGTGACCAGCGTCGGGCCGTAGCGGTGCTTGAACTCGAGGAACCGGCTGGCGTCGACCAGCCGGGCGACGACCTCGCGCACGTCGTAGGGCGTGCGGTTGTCGGCGGGGATCACGCCGTGGAGCTGATCGGGGTCGACCGCGGGCTCCGCGGGGGGATGGACGACCCACGGAGGTTCCCGGTCGGCGGGCAGGGTGGACACGATCGAGCGCACGATCTGCAGGGCGTGGGCGTCGTCCTCCGCCAGGTGGTCGGTGACCCCGGACGTAGCGGAGTGCAGTTCGCCGCCACCCAGCTCCTCGGCGGTGACGACCTCGCCCGTGGCCGCTTTCACCAGCGGCGGGCCGCCCAGGAAGATCGTGCCCTGGTCGCGCACGATCACGGCCTCGTCGCTCATCGCCGGCACGTAGGCGCCGCCCGCGGTGCACGACCCGAGCACGGCCGCCACCTGGGCGATGCCGGCCGCCGACAGGCGGGCCTGGTTGTAGAAGATGCGGCCGAAGTGGTCTCGGTCGGGGAAGACCTCGTGCTGCTCGGGGAGGAACGCGCCGCCGGAGTCGACCAGGTAGACGCAGGGGAGGCGGTTGTCGAGCGCGACCTCCTGCGCCCGGAGGTGCTTCTTGACGGTGACGGGGTGGTAGGTGCCGCCCTTGACGGTGGCGTCGTTGGCCACGATCACGCACCGCTGGCCGGCGACGACGCCGACGCCGGTGATGATGCCGGCGGCCGGCACCTCGTCGCCGTACATGCCGTGGGCGGCCAGCGGCGACAGCTCCAGGAACGGCGATCCGGGGTCGAGCAGGGTGGCGACCCGGTCGCGGGGCAGGAGCTTGCCTCGTGCGACGTGCCGTGCCCGCGAGGGCTCCGGGCCGCCGCGGCGGGCCCCGTCGAGCCGGGCGCGCAGGTCGGCGACCAGTTCGTCGAAGGCCTCGACGTTCTGGCGGTACTCCTCGGAGGAGGTGTCGACGGCGCTCGTCAGCTCAGGGGTCGATATGAGACCAATTGAACACAATCTGTTAGTTTCGTATCAAATCAGGCGACCAAGGGGGACGACCCGTGACCATCCCGAACTTCGACGCAGCCACGTCCGCGCTCGTGCTGGTGGACATCACCAAGGGCTTCCTGCGCATGCCGATCTACGGCAACGACGGGCCCACCGTGCTGGCCAACGCCGTCGCCCTGGCCGACGCCTTCCGGGAGCGCCACAGCCTGGTGGTGCTGACGGCCAACGCCGGTCGGCCCGGCGGTCAGGCGGTGCAGGCCGCCGGCGCAGCGCGAGTGGGGCCGTCCATCCCGATCGAGCGGGACATGAGCCAGATCATGGCCGCGGCCCGCGAGCCGGACTTCGGCGCCCTGCCCGAGGAGCTCGGCCCCAAGGCCGAGGACCACCTGGTCCGCAAGCACTCGTGGAACGCCTTCCACGCCACCGACCTCGACCTCCAGCTCCGCCGGCTGGGCGTCAGGACCCTGGTCATAGGCGGCATCGCCACCAACTTCGGTGCCGAGAGCACCGCTCGGGAGGCCCGGTCGCACGGCTACGACGTGGTGTTCGTCACCGACGTCATGCGAGCGCTCAGCGCCGAGGAGCACGACCACTCGGTCCGCTACACGTTCCCGATGGTGGGCCAGGTGAAGACCACCAAGGACGTGCTCGAATCCATGGCCGCCGGCTAGCACCGCGACCAGCTTCGGGGGCGCGGCGACCCGTCGGTAGCGTGCGGGGCGTGGGACGACGTCGAGGAGGACGGCTGTGGTGTTGAGCGAACCGGTCCGGCTCACGGAGCTGACCTCGTGTGGGGGGTGCGCGGCGAAGTGGGGGGCGTCGTTGCTGGGCGAGTTGCTGTCGGCCGTCCCGCCCGACGCCGCCGGCGGGCTGCTGGTGGGGCTGGCGCCCTCCGACGACGCCGCGGTGGCGCAGATCGCCGACGGCGTGGCGCTGGTGTCGACCACCGACTTCTTCCCGCCGCTGGTGGACGATCCGGCCGACTACGGCGCCATCGCCGCGGCCAACGCCTGCAGCGACGTGTTCGCCATGGGCGGCGACGTGGTGATGGCGCTCAACATCGCCGCGTTCCCGGAGACGTTGCCGGTGCCGGTGATCCAGGAGATCTTCCGGGCGGCGGCGGAGGTGGTGGTCGAGGCCGGGGGAGTGGTGGCCGGTGGCCACACGATCCGCTCGCCCGAGCCCATCTTCGGGCTGGCGGTGCAGGGCGTGGTGGTGCCGGGCCGGCAGTTCACCACCGGCGGCGCCCGGCCGGGCGACGTGCTGGTGCTGTCGAAGCCGCTGGGCACGGGCCTGGCGCTCGCCTCGGGCGACGCCGCGATCGTGGCCGCGGCGACGACCAGCATGCGGCGGCTGAACCGGGCGGCGGCGTGGATGCTCCGGGAGCACCGGGAAGGGGTCCGTGCCGTGACCGACGTGACCGGTTTCGGCTTGCTGGGCCACGGCTGGGAGATGGCCGAGCGGTCGGGCGCCCTGCTGGTGTTCGAGGCGGAGCGCCTGCCGGTGCTCGACGGCGTGGCGGAGGTGGCCGCGGCGGGTGTCCGCACCGGGGGCGACGCCCGCAACCGCGACTACGTCGCCGGCCACGTGAAGCTCGAGGCCGACGACGCCGCGGCCGCGCTCGCGTTCGACCCCCAGACCTCGGGCGGGTTGCTGGCGGCGGTCGACCCGGCGTTGGTGGACGACCTGCGGGGCGAAGGGTTCGTGGAGGTCGGGCACGTGGTCGACGGTCCGCCGGCGATCACCCTGCGCTGATGGACGGGCCCGACCGGCCGCCCTCGGTCGACGCCCTGGCCCGCTCGCTCGCCGCCTCGGGCCTCCCGCACCCACTGCTGGTGGACGCGGCCCGGGCCGCGCTCGCCCGCGGCGACGCGGGCTCGGCCGTCGACGAGGTCGAACGGGCCCGGGCCGGCCTCCTGCAGCCCGTGGTCAACGCCACCGGCGTCCTGCTGCACACCAACCTGGGTCGGGCGCCGTTCGCCGCGACGCAGGCCGCGAGCTACGCCAACCTGGAGCTCGACCTCGTCACCGGCCGCCGGGGCTCCCGGCAGGACCACGTCGGCACGCTGCTGGCCCGGGCCTGCGGGGCCGAGGCGGCGCTGGTGGTCAACAACGGCGCGTCGGCGCTGCTGGTGGTGCTGGCGTCGCTGGCGTCGGGGCGGACGACGGCCGTGTCGCGCGGCGAGCTGATCGAGATCGGCGGGGGCTTCCGGATCCCGGAGATCATGGAGCTGTCGGGCAGCCGGCTCGCCGAGGTCGGCACCACCAACCGCACCCGGGTCGACGACTACCGCGCCGCCGCCGGCGAGGCCGCCCTGCTGCTGAAGGTGCACACGTCGAACTACCGGATCGAGGGCTTCACCAGCTCCGTCGGCGTCGCCGAGCTGGCCGGGCTCGGGCCGCCGGTGGTGGTCGACGTGGGCTCCGGGCTGCTCGACGCGGCGTGCCCGTGGCTGCCGGACGGCCCGCCCGGCTGGCTGGCGTCGGAGCCCGCGGTCCGCCAGTCGCTCGACGCCGGCGCCGCGCTGGTCACGTTCTCGGGCGACAAGCTGCTGGGCGGCCCCCAGGCCGGCATCGTGGTGGGGCGGGCCGACCTGGTCGCCGCCTGCGCCGCCCATCCGCTCTACCGCGCCGTGCGCCCGGGCGGCCTGGTGCTGGGGGCGCTCCAGGAGGTGGCGCTCGCCTACCTCGACCGCCGTGCCCACCAGCTGCCGTTCTGGCGCATGGCGACGATCCCGGTCGACGCGCTGCGGGAGCGCGCCGAGAAGCTGGTGTCGACGCTCGACGGCCCGGTCGCGGTCGAGTGCGCGTCGGTGGCCGGCGGCGGGGCGCTGCCGGGCGTGGAGATCCCGTCGTGGGGCGTGTCGCTGCCGGGCGACCACCGGGCCGCGCTGCGCGGCACCCGGCCCCGGCCGATCGTCGCCCGCGTCCAGCGGGACGAGACCCTGGTCGACCTGCGCACGGTCGACCCGGCCGACGACGCCGTGGTGGCGGCGGCGCTCGCGGCCCTCACCTGACGTTGCGGGTGTGGAGCGCCGACAGCTCGGCGGCCTCCCCGGGGCTCTTCTCGTCGTGCTCGTAAGCTCCGGCTGTGGACGAATGGGACGGAGAGTGACCGCGTGCGGGTGGTAGCCACCGCCGGTCACGTCGACCACGGCAAGTCCACGCTGGTGCAGGCGCTCACGACGATGGACCCCGACCGGCTGGCCGAGGAGAAGGCCCGGGGGCTGACCATCGACCTGGGGTTCGCGTGGACGACCCTGCCGGGCGGCGGCGAGCTGGCGTTCGTCGACGTGCCCGGGCACGCCCGGTTCGTGAAGAACATGTTGGCGGGGGTCGGCATGGTGGAGGCCTGCCTGTTCGTGGTGGCCGCCACCGAGGGGTGGAAGCCCCAGTCGGAGGAGCACCTCCGGATCCTGGAGCTGCTCGGCATCCGCGATGGGGTGGTCGCCCTCACCAAGGTCGGCCTGGTCGACGACGAGTGGCGCGAGCTGGCGCGGTCCGACGTGGCCGACCACGTGGCCGGCACGTTCCTGGCCGACGCACCGCTGGTCGAAGTGGACGCCGTGGCCGGCGTGGGGCTCGACGAGCTGCGGGCGGCCATCGATCGCGCCGTCGGCACCCGGCCGCCGGCGCCCGATCTCGGGCGGCCCCGGCTGTGGATCGACCGGGCGTTCGTGGCCCGGGGCTCGGGCACGGTCGTGACCGGCACGCTGACCGGCGGGTCGTTGCGCACCGGCGACGAGCTGGCGGTCGTCCCGGGTGATCGGGCGGTCCGGGTGCGGGGCCTGCAGTCGCTCAAGCACGCCCGCGACGAGGTCGCCCCGGGCAGCCGGGTGGCCGTCAACCTGACGGGCGCGGCGCTGGCCGAGATGGTGCGCGGCCACGCCTTGGTGCGCCCGGGTCAGTGGCGCCCGTCCCGGACGGTCGACGCCTCGCTGGAGGTGCTCGCCGCCCTCGACCACGAGGTGACCCGTCGCGGTTCGTACGCCGCCCACCTGGGCAGCGGCGAACACCACGTGCGGCTCAGGGTGCTCGGAGCCCACGCGCTGCTGCCGGGCGAGCGGGGCTTCGTGCGACTCCACCTGCCCGTCGCCCTGCCGCTGGTGCTCGGCGACCGGTTCGTGCTCCGGGAGGACGGGCGGGGCGAGACGATCGGCGGGGGCGAGGTGCTCGACGTCGCCCCGGTGCTACCCGCGTCCAAGGCCCGGCCGTCGCGGGACCTCGACCGCATGGTCGCCGAGCGAGGCTGGGTCGACGTCGCCGACCTGGAGGCGATGACCGGCGAGACGCGGGCCCCGACGCTGGGCCGCTGGGTCGTGTCCCCGGAGGCCCGGGCCGACGAGGAGGCGGCGATCCGCGCCGCGCTGCACGTCGCCGGACCGCTTGGGTTCGACGTGGCGGTGCTCGACGACCGCCAGCGCGCGGTGCTCGCCACCCTCGACGACGTCACGGTGGACCTGGGCCGGGCCCGCGCCGCCGACGCCCCGGCCGACCCCCTCGCCGACCATCCCTACGTCGCCGCCCTCGAAGCCGAGCCCTTCAACCCGCCCGACCCCGGCGAAGTCGGCATCGACCCGGCCGAGCTGCGGGAGCTGGTGCGCCGGGGCCAGGTCGTGCAGCGCGATGGCGTCAGCTTCGCCGCGGCAGCCGTGGAGCGGGCCGCCCGGATGGTCGCCGACCTGCTGGCGGAGCACCCCGCCGGCTTCACCGCGTCCCAGGCCCGTGAAGCGTTCGCCACCAGCCGCAAGTACGCCCTGCCCCTGCTGGCCCAGCTCGACGCCACCGGCGTGACCCGGCGGCGCGGCGACGTGCGCATCGCCGGCCCACGCCTGCCGAGTGGCGGAGATGGCGGAGATGGCGGAGGTGGACGGGAATCGAACCCGCCGTCGCAGGGCCGCGACCACCACCCGCTTTGAAGGCGGGGCGAGAACGGCCAACTCGAGGTCGAGGTCGAGTTCGCAGGTGACGGTACGGTGTCCCGATCGAACCGCACGCGTGTGGTTCGGGGAGGTGTCCGAGTACCTGGTGGGCTCCGCCGCCTTCAAAGCGGTTGGGACGGGGTTTCCCGTCCGGCGGGTTCGATTCCCGTCCACCTCCGCCACCTGCCGTCGCCGCGCCCGTTGACACGGGGTCGCCGCGTGGGAATACTGGCTCGAAGCCAGGTAATGACCATGAAGGTCATTATGTGGCACACGACCAACGGGTGGACGGGGGCCGGGCCATGGTTGACCCATCGAGGCGGCATTGGAACTTCGCCGACGTGTGGGAGACCATCGCCGAGGCCATCCCGGACGAGCCGGCACTCGTCCACGGCGCCGAGCGCAGGACCTGGGCGGAGCTCGACCGCCGCGCGACGGCAGTCGCGCGGACGCTCGTGGCCCACGGTGCCCAGCCCCAGGACAAGGTCGCGCAGTACCTCTACAACGGCAACGAGTACATCGAGGCCCTCTTCGCGACGATGAAGGCCGGGCTCGTACCCGTCAACTCCAACTACCGCTACCTCGACGGGGAGCTGGTCTACCTCTGGGACAACGCCGACGTCGTGGCCGTGGTGCTCCACGGCGCCCTCGCCGAGCGCGTCGAGCACATCCGCGCCCAGCTGCCGCGGATCGCGCTGTGGCTGTGGGTCGACGACGGCAGCGGCTCCTGCCCGTCCTGGGCGGTCCCCTTCGAGGAGGCGGCAGCTGCGAACGGCCCGCCGCTTCGGGACGCGCGCAGCGACGACGACCTCCTGCTGCTCTACACCGGCGGCACCACCGGCATGCCCAAGGGCGTGATGTGGCGCCAGGACGACCTCTACAACAGCTTCAGCCAGGGGCTCTGGAAGGACCCGACATCGCTCGCGCTCGACGCCGTGCGCGAGCGCGTCACGACCCGCCGCCGCCCGGTCGGGCTCCCCGCCTGCCCCCTGATGCACGGCACCGGCCTCTTCGGGGCCATGGCGTCGCTGAGCCAGGGCGGCAGCGTCGTGACGCTCCCGAAGCGGAGCTTCGACGTGGACGAGCTCCTGACCACGATCGACGCGGAGCACGTGAACATCGTCTCGCTCGTGGGCGAGGCCTTCGCCAAGCCGATGGTGGACGCCCTCGACGCCGAGCCGACGAGATGGCACCTCGGCAGCCTCGTCGCCATCGTGAGCTCGGGGGTCATGCTCAGCGAGTCGACGAAGCGGTCGCTGCTGCAGCGGCAGCCCCGCCTGCGGATCGTCGACGCGCTGTCGTCCTCCGAGGCCCTGGGCATCGCCCAGTCCGTGTCGACCGCGGACCGACCGGCGGCGACGGCCCGGTTCTCGCTCGCCGACGGTGCGCGGGTCGTCACGGAGGACGGCCGTGACGTCGAGCCGGGTTCCGGTGAGGTCGGTCTCGTCGCCGTCGCCGGCTACCAGCCGATCGGGTACTACAAGGATCCCGACAAGTCGGCGAGCACGTTCCGCCTGATCGACGGCGTCCGGCACTCCGTCCCCGGCGACTACGCGACGGTCGAGGCCGACGGCACGCTCACCCTGCTGGGTCGCGGATCGGCCTCCGTCAACACCGGGGGCGAGAAGGTCTTCCCCGAGGAGGTGGAGGAGGTCCTCAAGGAGCACCCCTCCGTACGGGATGCGGCGGTGGTCGGCCTCCCCGACGCCCGCTTCGGCGAGGTGGTGGTGGTGGTCGTCGAGGCCGCAGCCGGTCACACCGTCGACGCGACCGAGCTCCGGGACCACGCGCGCGCCCACCTGGCGGCCTACAAGGCGCCCCGGCACGTCGTCGTGGTCGACTCGCTCGGCCGCGGTGCGAACGGGAAGCTCGCCTACGCCCGCCTGCGGGAGCAGGCCGCCCAACTGATGTCCGAGATGGCCGAGGAGGCCCGACCGTGAGAAGGATCGTGACCGGTACCGGCGCCGACGGCAGGTCGCTCCTCGTGAGCGACGGCGAGCCCGTGCGGATCTTCCGGAACCCGAACTCGCCGAACCGCAGGGTCGTGCCCGCCGCCGAGGCCGACCCGTCCCAGCTCGGTGCGGACGAGGTCGCGATCGCGGAGCTGTGGGCGACCGACACCGTCCCGCCGCTGGTCGACGGGCACGATCCGACCGCCGACATGGAGTGGAGCCGCGACATGCCACCCGGCGGGACCCGATGGCGGGTGGTCGTCATGGGCCCGAACCGCCAGGCGGCGATGCACCGGACCCCGTCGATCGACTGCGACGTCCTGCTCTCCGGGAGCCTGGTCCTCGTGCTCGACGACAGCGAGGTGACGCTGACGCCCGGCGATCTCGTGGTGCTCCCCGGTACCCGCCACGGCTGGCGGGCCGGCCCCGACGGCGCCACGTTGCTCGTGTCCATGGTCGGTCTCTGAAGTGCCCGACGAAGCGACCTCGAACCAGGAGATGGTGATGGAGGGGAAGAAGCAGCAGCACCAGGTGGCCTACGTGCGCGGTGGACCGGAGGACGAGACCGGTCCGGAGATGGCCGACGCCGCGATGGCGGTCTTCGACGTCCTGCTCGAGGTGAACGGGGGGCCGGCGATCGAGTGGGTGCCGGTGGAGGCGGGTGCCCACTGCGCACCGATCCACGGGACGACCATCCCTCCGGAGAGCCTGGCGACGATCCTGGACATCGGGATCGCGCTCAAGGCGCCGACCGCGTCGGCCAAGTCCGCGGACGCGATGCCCGTCAGCCTGATGCTGCGGCGCGACCTGAAGGCCTACGCGAACGTCAACCAGCTCAAGTCGTACCCGGGCGTGGCCAAGGCCCTCCGGCCCGACATCGACGTCCTGATGGTCCGCGAGAACAGCGAAGGCCTGTTCGCCATGCACAGCGCCTACCCGTCGAAGGACATGACGGTCGACTTCCGGTTCATCACCCGGGAGGCGTCCCAGCGCATCGCCCGGGTCGGCTTCGACATGGCGCGCCGGCGGCGCAAGAAGGCCGCCATCTGCGCCTTCCCGGTGGCCATCAACAGCGACCAGCTGTTCATCCGGTCGTGCGAGGAGGTGGCGGAGGAGTACCCGGACGTCGAGTGGTGGGTGCGGAAGGTCGACGCCTTCGCCGGCACGGTGATCGAGAACCCGAGCCAGTACGACGTGATCATCGCCCCGAACGAGTGGGGCTCGATCCTCACCGACGCCTTCGCCGCGGCGTGCGGATCGGTGGGGCTGGCGGCCCGGGGCAACATCGGCGACACGACGGGCTACTTCGAGCCGATCCACGGCACCGCGCCGGGCAAGACCGGCAAGGGGACCGTCAACCCCATCTCCCAGATCATGGCGGGGAAGCTGCTGTTCGAGTTCCTCGGGGAGCGCTTCGACGATCCCTCGGCGACCGCAGCCGGGGCCTGCCTCGAGACCGCCGTGGCGAACGTGCTGTCGACCGGTGAGACGCTGACCGTCGACCTCGGTGGGACGGCGACGACCGCCGATATGGTCGCGGCCATCTCGGACGAGGTGCGCCGCCTCTGCCGCGAGGGATGACCGACGCGGCCGCGGCGGGCGCCGCCGAGAGGTCAGTCGGCCGAGCGCTTGTCGTAGAGGACCGACCGCGAGATGGCGTCCGCGCCCTCCAGCACCCGGGCGATGAACGTCTCGGCCCGTTCGTCGGTCATCGAGCTGCGCCGGGCGAGCAGGCTGAGGGCGGCCTGCACCTTGCCCGTGTGGTCGCGGACCGGCGCCGCGACGGCCCACAGGTCCGGGTCGCTGACGCCGTCGTTGATCGAGTGCCCCGAGGTGCGCGTGGTCTCCAGGAGCTCGAAGAAGTGCTTGCGGGTGATCTCGTGGTCGGCGGTCTGCGTGCGCCACGACCTGGCGGGCGGGATCAGCGCGTCCACCTCGTCGGGTGGCAGCCACGCGAGCAGGACCCGCCCGTTGGCGCCACCTTCGTACGCGGTCACGCGTCGGGCCGTCGGCGGCGTGATCGAGAGCCGGTGGAGGCTCAATCGGACCGCGAGGTGCACCACCTGCGGTCCGTCGAGCACGGCGAGGATGAGCGTCTCGTCCAGCTCCTTGGCCAACTTGTCCAGGACCGGGGCCGCCGCCTGGTGCATGTCGTTGGTGCTCACCGCGATCCCGGCCAGGCGCACGACCTCGATGTGCAGCCGGTACTCGCCGGAGGCCGGCTCGCGCTCGAGGAAGCGGTACTGCTCGAGCGTCGTGACCAGCCGGCGAACGGTGCTGGGAGCGAGGCCCAGATCCTCGGCGATCTCGGATATCCGGCCGCGCGGTCGCTCGAGCTTGAACCACCCGAGGATGTTCAGCATCCGTTCCGCCGATCGAACCGGCGTCGCCTCTCCGGAGGACATCTTGGGCATCGGACTGCTCCTTGACCCGGATCGTGATCTCAGACAACAATGTGCCAGGTAGTGGATTTGGTAGCCAATATATGGCAAGGAGCCACGTATGTCCACCATGCAGCTGTACTCGCCCCGGCCCGTGGAGTTCGACGCCGAGGTCGCCGAGCAGGTCGCCATGGCGGCGAGCCAGTCGTTCGTCGGCCAGACCGTAGCGCTGGTGGACAACGGCAAGCTGTTGGGCCTCGGCCAGATGCTCGAGGAGGAGCTGGTGGCGCACGGTGCCGCCAAGGTGCTCCGGTTTCGGGCCCCGCGGTACACGGACCTGGCCACGACCGAGTTCCTCGACGACATCGCCGCCAAGGCGCACGGCGCGATCACGGGGCTCGGCAACTGAGGGAGTTGCACGGCGTGGAGTTGCCACGCCAGCGTCGAACTGCAGCGCCGGGGCCTCATCGCGCCCGCTCTCGTCATCGGCTCGTTCCAGCAGTGGGGCGAGGCGTCGACCAAGAGCTTCGGCGGTGATCCCGAATCGGTGTTCGTCCTGCGGGAGGACGTGGACTTCCTCACGGGAGATCCGCTGCGCGCCGAGGCCGTCCGCGTCATCCGGAGCGCGCTCGGCATGTCCGCCCCGGAGCCCGGGTGACCACGGCAGGAGAGGCTGCACATGCTCGATGAGCTGACCGTTCCGGTCGAAGAGGTCGAGGAGCTCCTCCTGGAGCGGGGGTGGACCGACGGCCTGCCGGTGCACGCCCCGACCGTCGTACGCGTGGAGGACTTCCTCGAGCGCTCGGGGCTGGACCGGAACGAGGTGATCGGCCCGGTCCCGTCGGCCCGGGGCATCGCCACCGTCGAGAACGTCGCGGTCAACGCCGTCATGGCCGGCTGCCGTCCCGAGCACCTGAAGGTCGTCGTCGCCGCGGTCAAGGCGCTGATCGAGGAGCCGTTCAACCTCTACGTGGTGCAGTGCACCACCAACCCGGTCACCCCACTGACGGTCGTCAACGGGCCCGCTCGCCAGGACTGCGGCCTGAGCTCGGGGCGGGGGCTCGTCGGGCCCGGCCGCGACGCGAACGGCGTCGTCGGGCGGGCGGTCCGCTTCGTGATGGGGAACATCGGCGGGTCCTTCGACGACCTGATCGACATGGCGAACCACGGCTCGCCGCTGAAGTACACGTTCTGCGTCGCGGAGGCCGAGGAGGAGAGCCCCTGGGAGCCGCTGCACGTCTGGCTGGGCTACCGGGCCGACCAGAGCGTCGTCACCACGGTGCCCGTGGAAGGGCTCGTCGACGTGATCCCGTCCTACGGCAACACGCAGGCGACCCACCTGATCGACCACTTCGGCCACGCCATGCGGACGCTGGGCACCTGTTACTACTGGTCGCAGGGCAACCCGGTGCTCATCGTCAACCCGACGCACGCGGCGATCCTCGCCAACGCCGGGTGGGACCGGGCCTCGCTGCAGGAGGCGCTCTTCGAGGAGGCCCGCATCCCGGTCGACTCGATGAAGATGGGCAACATCCCCGTGGGCGACTGGACGGTCGTCGACGGGAAGGTCCTCGGGTTCCAGCGCCCGGAGGACACCTACATCGTGGTCGCCGGCGCCGAGGGCGGACACCACACCTTGTACGGCATGGGCTTCGCCCTGAGCTACGCGACGAGTGCCGCCGTGTAGCGAACCCGTGGGGGGCTGGTCACAGATGGATCCTTCGAGGGGGACAGAGCATGGACAGTTCTGCTGAGCTGCGGCCACACCGGGCACCGCGGTCGATCGGGGTCGCGCTCGTCGTCACGACGCTGCTCCTCGGCGCGTGCGGCGGCGACGACGATGCGAACGACGCGGCCGACGACGAAGGCACCGAGGCCGGTGACCCGGGGGTGGAGCCCGCCACGATCGACGTCGCCGTGCCGAGCGACCTGCCGGCGTTCGCGCAGCTCTACGTCGCGGACGAGAAGGGCTACTACGAGGACGAGAACCTCGAG
>DATHJB010000063.1 GCA_035316325.1 Acidimicrobiales bacterium | reverse complement strand
GTTGGGCCATGGCGGCGGCGAAGGTCGGGCAGCGCAGGCTCCCGGGCGGGATGTCGGCCGGCTCCAGGGGTTCGGCCACCTCGTCGACCCGGGGGCCGACCTCGGCGGCGATCGGCGCCAGCAGGTCCAGGTCGAAGCCGTAGAGCCGGGCGGCGTTGCCGCCGACCATGGCCTGCACCTCGCTCGGGTCGACGTCGGCGAACGCCAGGCGCAGGTGCTCGTGGCTGTAGGGCCAGCAGCCCTCGCGATGCGGGAAGTCGCTGCCCCACATGATCTTGTCGACGCCCACCGCGTGGCGCATCCCGACCTCGTGCGGCCGGATGAAGCTCGCCCCGACGTGGCACTGCCGGGCCCAGTACTCGCTGGGCTTCAGGCTCAGCTTCGCCATCACCTCGGCGCCGAAGATCGCCTCCTGCGAGCCGGTCGCGGCGCGCATCCGGGTGGAGTAGTAGTCGAGCGTGCCGAGCTGCTCGGGCAGCCAGGCGGTTCCCTGCTCGGTGAACACGAACTGCAGGTCGGGGTGCCGTTCCATCACCCCGGCGTAGATCAGGTGCCACAGCGTGCGGTGCGCCCACCAGGTCACCTCGACCAGGAACATCACCTTCGCCTCGGCGTAGGGCCCGTAGTCGGGTGCCGCGCTGCCGCTGTGGTGGTTGACGGGCATGCCCAGCTCTTCGCAGACCGCCCACAGCGGCTCGTAGTCGGGGGCGTAGAGCGGCGGGACGCCGCTGCCGGGCGGGGCGCCCGGCAGGAGGATGCCGCCCGTGAGGCCGTGCTCCCGGGCCCAGCGCACCTCCTCGACGGCCCGGTCGACGTCGTGCAGCAGGATCTGGGCGATGCCCGCCCGTCGCCCGGGCGCCGCCGCGCAGAACTCCGCCAGCCAGCGGTTGTGGGCGTGGAGCCCGGCCCAGCGCAGGTCGAGGTCGCCGGCCGTCGCGGCCGGTGGTTGGTGCAGCAGCGATGAGGTGGGGAAGAACGGCGGGACGGTGTTCGGGAAGATCACCTCGGCCACGACCCCGTCGGCTTCGAGCTCGTCGAGGCGGCGCCGGTGGTCCCAGTTGCGGCTGGCTCCGTGGTCCTGGAGGTCGTCGTAGGGGTTCTCGAACGCGGCCCGCCAGCGGTCGAAGTCGTCGAGGTGCCGGCTCTCGAGGTAGGGCCGGTAGTCGGCGACGTCGCCCCCGCCATGGCAGTCGGCCGAGATCACGGTGTAGCGCTCGTCGGTCAATGCTCCCCCTTCCCCCGTGAGACGGTTTTCACTTTCGTCTCATGGTCGAAGGTAACATGCCGCCATCGACACAGCAACGGTCACGGATCTCCGCCGACGGTTGATCGACGCCACCGAACAGGTCATGCGGACCAACGGCCCGCTCGGTGTGCGGATCGACGAGGTGGCGCGACTGGCCGGCTGCTCGCGCGCCACGCTCTACCGCCACGTCGCCGACAAGGACGAGCTGGTGCGCGAGGTGCTGATCCGGCTGGCCCGGGCCCGGGCGAAGCGGATGGAGCGCGCCCTCGCCCGCATCCGGGACCCCGCCGAGCGCATCGCCGAAGGCGTGCACCGCACGGTCGAGGCCGTGCGCGACGAGTGGTGGTACCAGGCGCTCGACGACCACAGCGCCGTGGCCCGCATCGGCGGCGGCCCGCAGGCGTTCGTCGCCCTGACGACACCGCTGGTGGGGCCGTTCCTGGAGGAAGCGGCGGCCGCCGGCATGCTGCGACCCGGCGTCACCACCGAGGACGCCACCGAGTGGCTGTGCGTGGTGACCACCGGCCTGCTCGCCGTCGACCTCCCGACCACCCGCAGCCGCGCCGAGCAGATCGCCTTCCTCCGGCGCTTCGTCGCCGATCCCCTGCTCCGCCGTCAGCCGTCGGCCGTCAGCCGCAGACCGGCGGCAGGGCCATGATCTCGGCCACCTTGGGGCCGAGGTCGTCGCCGGGCACCGACGTCGAGACCGCACCCGCGCTCTGCCCCCCGAGCAGGTACACCTCTCGCACGCCGCTCACGCCGAACGCATGCACGTCGTCGATCGTGTCGGTGTACGCGGCATCGATGACCACGCCCTCTGCCGCCAGCGCGATCAGGTCACTGCTCAACTCGGTGTACGGCTCGGGCGTCTGCGAGGTCTCGACACGGGTTCCCTCGACAGGGAAGCCGTTGCGCTCCAGCCAGCCCATCATCGCCTCCGGCACCGGCTGGTCGCCGATCATGTTCGTGCCCGGAAGGCCGGTCGAGTACAGGATCTCGTAGCCCCGCTCGTAGTAGGCCGTCACCAGCGCGGGTGCGTCGGCACGCGGCGTCGGCTCGTCCGACGGGTCACGCAACCACTCGAGCACCTCTTCCTTGGTCGCTGTGATGGTGCCGCTGGTGTCGAACACCACCATGTGCCGAACGCCGTCACACGGCGGCGACGCGGTCGACGGCGGGGCTGTCGTGTCGGCTCGCCCCGCGGGTGCGAGCCCGTCACCACCTTCGTCGTCGCCTCCGCTGCATGCCGCCATCCGCAACGCAGCCACCACTACCAGTGCCAATCCGCCTAGAGCCCGATCCCTCACAGTCGTCAATCTGTACTACCGATGACCGGCCCACAGCGGTGCTACCGCACGTGACCTGGGAACATGCCGTCGGGGACGGTCGGTCACATGGCCTTGAGGATGAGCTCCCAGCCGATGAAGTACACGACGACGAGCAGCGCGAAGCCGGCGACGATCGTGTGCCGGTGGTCGTCGAACACCTGCTTGTTGAAGGCGTTGTCGTAACCGCCGATCAGGCCCAGGGCCGACGCTTCGATGAAGGCCCAGATCGCCAGCACGACGATCCAGTAGACGATGGTGCTGCCGATCTCTTCACGCCAGAAGCCCCCGCCGTGGGCGGCGAACACCATGAAGTAGAGCATCGTGATGCTGAACAGGGTGTTGCAGCGGGAGGCGCGGGCGGCGGGCTTCGCCAGCTCTGCGGCCCGGGGATCGGCCTCGCCGCCGTTGGCGACGGTCTCGGCCGACCCGATGATCACCTTCTGCGCCCGCCAGATCACGCCCCACACGTTGAGCAGCATCGTGATGCCGAACAACATGCCGGTCATGATCGCCACGCCTTCCTGACCCTTGAAGAAGCGGTCGGCGTTGTCACCGTTCAGGCCGATGATCATCAGGCCGAACAGGAACGTCAGCAGGGCTGCGTACCGGAACCACCACAGGGCTCGCAGCGTGAGCTTGCGCTGGGCCTCGGAACGGGCCTCGGCCGACATCTCGGCGAACGCCGGGGTCTGCACGAAGTTGAAGAAGTACAGAAGCCCGATCCAGGTGATCCCCGAGAGGACGTGCGCTGCTCGCGAGAGCATCTCCCCGGCACCGGCTGACTCGAAGAAGTCGTTGAAGATCTCCACCGCTCCCCCATCTCTGTTGCGACGGACGGCAGGAATCTAACGCCTCCGTCAGGTTCACGCCTGGTCGACGTCGGCGTGGGTGGCGCCGCCGGAGAGGTGGCGGTAGCCGGGGCCGCGGTCGAACATCGGTGGGGTGCCGCGCTCGGCGGCGAGGCGGGCGCGCAGCTCGGTGGTGGCGGCCTCGTCGACGGTGGGGTCGCTGACGTCGGGGTCGACGAACACCACGCCGTAGTCGGCGGTGGCGGCGGTGGGGCTCACCTTCTGCTGGCGGACGTCGAGGGCGACGCGCCAGGGCTCGCGCTCGAGCGGGTCGCCCCAGCCGCCGCCCCCGGTGGTCTCGATCCGGATCACCTCGCCGGCGACGACCGGCTCCCAGTCACACAGGCCGGGCATGACCCGCTCGGCGGGACCATCAGGATCGATCGTGACCCGGAACGGCGCCCCGGCCCGACCGCCCCGCACGCCCCAGCACGACAGGATCGACCGGTCGGCCACCGACATGTAGCTGGCGTCCTCCAGGGCCCGGATCTCCTTGCGGTAGCCCAACCCGCCCCGGAACCGGCCGGCGCCACCCGAGTCGGTCGCCAGGCCCAGCGACTCCACCCGCACGGGGAAGCGGGTCTCGACGAACTCGACCGGCAGGTTGCGCGACTCGGGCACCACGTGGATGGTGTCGCTGCCGTCGGCGTAGTAGCGCCCGCCCGACCCGCCACCGAGGATCTCGCGGTTGAGGTACCACCGGCCCGACGCGTCGTACCCGGAGATCCCGGTGTAGCGGATCGTCTCCTGGTCGGCGGGCATGTAGCCGTCGACCGCCTTGGCGATCACCCCGGCGAGCACGCCCAGCAGGCGCAGGATCACGAACGTCCGGGCGTTGGTGGGCGCCGGGAACACCGGGGTGACGAGCGTGCCGGGCGGCGGGAAGCGGATGTCGATCAGGTCGACCACGCCCTCGTTCACGTCGAGCTCGGCCATGCGCTCGGGGGTGTCGGCGAGGTTCCGCAGGATCGGCGCCAGCCACTTCTTCAGGAAGTTGCCGCCGGCGTAGTCGCCGGCGTGGTTGATCGGGCCCTTCGCCTGGGGGCCGGTGCCGGTGAGGTCGAGCAGCAACCGGTGAGGGTCGGAAGCCTTGGTCAGCGTGATGCGCTGGCGGTGCAGGCGGGGCGACTCGACGCCGTCGTGCTCGGCGTAGTCCTCCCAGGTCCAGGTGCCGTCGGGGATCTTGGCCAGCAGCTCACGGCGGAAGGTCTCGGTGCACGCCGCGACGATCGCGTCGAAGCACGCCTCGACCTCGGCCCGGCCGAAGCGGTCGAACAGGTCGGCCAGGCGGGCCGCCCCCATCAGGCAGGCGGAGCACTCGGCGTCGAGGTCGCCGGCGATCGAGTCGGGCATCCGCGAGTTGCGGGTGAGGATGCGGATCACGCCCTCGTTGGGCACGCCGGCGTCGTGCAGCTTGACCGGCGGCACCATCAGCCCCTCCTCGAAGACCGACGTCGCCCGCGACGGCATCGACCCGGGGACCGCGCCGCCGATGTCGTCGTGGTGCCCGAAGGCCTGGACGAACGCCACCACCTCCCCGTCGTGGAACACCGGCACCGTCACGCACAGGTCGGGCAGGTGGCCGATGCCGCCCTCCGACAGGTACACGTCGTTGTGGAAGTAGATGTCGCCGGGGCGCATCGTCTCGATCGGGAAGTCGCGCACCACGGGGTGGACCAGCGCCGAGTAGGAGCGTCCGGTGAGCTTGCGCAGCCGGCGGTCGTGGATCCCGGCCCGGAAGTCGTGCTGGTCGCGGATCATCGGCGAGCGCGAGGTGCGCCCGATCTGGTCCTCGACCTCGGCCTCGACGGACGCCAGCGTCCCCTCGACGATCTCCAGCAGCACCGGGTCGACGTCGGTCACGTGGGTCCCTTCCTCTGCATCACCAGGGTCCCCAGGCGGTCGACCTCGACCACGACCCCGGGCGGCACCGGCACCGTCGAGCCGTACTCCTCGATCACCGCCGGCCCGGCGACCAGGTCGCCCGCGCCGAGCCCGGCTCGGTCCACGATCGGGGTGTCGTGCCACGCCCCGGCGAACCACGCCGGCCGCAACGACGAGGGCGTCACCTCTCCCGTGCCCGGAGCGACGGGCGCCAGCATCGGAGCGTCGAGCGGACCGATGCCGGTCAGCCGCACGTTCACCCACTCGACGCCGTGCTCGGGGCGGTCCCGGTAGGAGTAGCCGTAGAGCCGCTGGTGCTCGTCGTGGAAGCGGGCCAGCGCCGCGGCGGCCAGCTCGGCGTCGACCGGGCCGGCGGGCACGTCGACCCGCACCTCGAAGGCCTGGCCGTCGTAGCGCAGGTCGGCCGAGCGCACGAACCGCTGCTCGGACGGGTCGAACCCCTCGACCCCCAGCGCCGTCGCCGCCTCGCCCTCCAGCTCGGCGAAGACCGTGGCCAGGGCCGGGAGGTCGAGCGAGGCGTGGGCGCTGACGAACGTGCGCACGTCGTCGATCCGCACGTCGACCGTCAGCAGTCCGAAGGCGCACAGGTTGCCGGGGTCGGGCGGCACGACCGCGGCGGGGAGATCGAGGATGTCGAGCAGCCGGCCGGCCTGCAGCGGGCCCGAGCCACCGAAGGCGCACAGGGCCAGGTCGCGCACGTCGATCCCCCGCCGCACCGTGACCTGCCGGATGGCGTTGGCCTGGTTCCAGGCCCAGATCTCGAGGACGCCCTCGGCGCACGCCTCCGGCGACAGGCCCACGGCGGCGGCCAGGGTGTCGATGCCGGCGCGGGCCGCGGCGACGTCGAGCGGCATCTCCCCGCCCAGCAGGTGGGGCGGGATGCGCCCGAGCACCAGCGCGGCGTCGGTCAGCGTGGGCTCCGTGCCGCCCTGGCCGTAGCAGAGCGGCCCGGGGTCGGCGCCGGCCGACCGGGGGCCCACCTTGAGCGTCCCCTCGGGCGACACCCAGGCGATCGACCCGCCGCCGGCCCCGACGGTGACGATGTCGATCATCGGGACCTTGGCCGGGAACCGCCCGACGGTGGCGTCGGTGGTGAGCGACGGCGTGCCGCCGCGGATCACGGCGACGTCGGTCGAGGTACCCCCACCGTCGAGGGTCACCACCCGGTCGAACCCGGCAGCCCTGGTCACCGCGGCGGCGCCCAGGGCCCCGGCCGCCGGGCCGGACAGCACGGTCGTGATCGGCTTGCGGGCCGCCTGCCCGGCCGACGTCATCCCGCCGTTGGACTTCATGACGAAGAACGGCACGCCGGCCTGGGCCCGGGTGGCCAGCTCGGCAGCGAGGCGCTCGACGTAGGTGGCGACCGTCGGCTTCACGAACGCGTCGACCAGCGTGGTGACCGACCGCTCGTACTCGCGGTACTCGCGCAGCACGTCGGAGCTGATCGACACCGAGCACTCGGGGTAGACCTCGGTGAACACGTCGCGCACCCGCCGCTCGTGCGCCGGCTCCGCGTAGGAGTGCAGCAGGCAGACGCCGACGGCGGTGACGCCGTGGGTGCGGAACCACTCGGCCTGGGCCGCGGCGTCGGCATCGTCGAGCGGCCGCAGCACCGCGCCGGTGGCGTCGAGGCGCTCGGCCACCTCGCGCACCAGGTGCAGCGGCACGATGCGGTCGGGCTTCACCCAGAAGTACGAGTTGCCGTAGCCGTCGGGGACGCTCTGGCGGCCGATCTCGAGGAGGTGCCGGAAGCCCCGGGTGGTGAGGAAGCCGAGCCCGGTGACCTCGCCCTGCAGCAGTGCGTTGGTGGCGACCGTCGTGCCGTGGAACACGGAGGCGACGTCGTCCCAACCGTTGTCGTCGGCGGCGAGGGCCTTCTCGGCCCCGGTCAGGACCCCGACCGAGGGATCGCCGGGCGTCGACGGCGTCTTGGTGGTGGTGAGGGCGCCGGTCTGCTCGTCGAGCACGACGACGTCGGTGAACGTGCCACCGGTGTCGATCCCGACCCGCAGCCGGCCGCGGCTCACGATGGCCGCTCCAGGGGGAACGGCGCCTGAGCCTCGGCTTCGAGGACCTCGCGGTAGCGCCGGTACAGGGGGAGGTTCCGCTCGGCGAGGTGGTCGAAGCCCTGGCGGACCGACGACCCGGGGCTGATCGTGGCCATCGGGTCGACGCCGATCGTCGCCGAGACCCAGCCCGGCTGGCTGGTGCCCCGGGCCAGCACCTCGCCGGTCGGCCCGACGATCAGCGAGTTGCCGAAGTAGACCGAGTTGCCGGAGTCGACCCCGACCGCGTTGGGCGCCACCACGTAGACGTGGTTGTCGTAGGCGCGGGCCCGGGTGGTGAGCTCCCAGATGTCGGCGGCCCGGAGGAAGGCCGACGGACGCAGCACGACCTGCGCCCCCAGCCCGGCCTCGATGCGCACCAGCTCGGGGAAGTCGCCGTCGAAGCAGACGATGCACCCGAGGTGAGCCAGGTCGGTAGGCACGACGAGGACGTCGTCGCCCGCTGTGCCCCAGCGCCGCTCGCCGGGGAAGAGATGCGTCTTGCGGTAGACCCCGAGCACGTCGCCGGAGGGACCGACGATCGCCACGGAGTTGAAGACCACGCCCCGCTCCGGGCCGGCCTCGTAGGTGGGCCACGCCAGGTGGATCCCCAGATCGGCGGCGAGCTTCTGGGCGTCCTCGGTGAGCGGCCCGGGGATGGGCGCCACCAGGTCCCACAGGGCGCCGGCGTCGAGCCCCGGGCCCGGATCGAAGCCGGTGGTGACGGTCTCGGGCGCCACGACCAGGGCGGCGCCGGTGGCGTCCACGCAGCGCCGGGCCATCGCCAGCGCGGCCGAGACGTTGGCCGCGATGGTGTCGGGGCCGAGCGGCCCGGCGACCGGTGCGACCTGGAGCCCGGCGGCGACGAACGGCTTCATCGTCCGGCCCTCACCAGCGTGTCTGTCGCCAAGCGGCGGACCGCGGCGGCGAGGAGCGTCGAACCGACCGCGGCGAGGGGACCGTCGACCGTTCCCTCGACCGTGAGCGTGGTGCGGTCGGGGTCGGCCCGCACGACGACGTCGACCGTCCCGGGCTCGCCCGATCCGGCGATGCGCACGGCGTCGGCGTCGACCGGCACCACAGTCCCGGCCCACAGACCCCGGACGGCGGCGACCGCCACGTCGACCACGAGGCGCAGGCCGTCCGGACCGGGGGTCGCGGAGCGGCACCCCGGGATTGACGCGGCCAGCACCGCAGGGTCGGTGAGCGCGTTCCAACCTTCCGGGGGAGCCGGGACGGAGAGGTTGAGCCTCATGTCGGCCTTCTTTGAAGGGAAATGACCCCATACGGGGCGTTTTCCTTCAAAGAGTGCTCCTGGAGCTGCGCCCACAGCTCGGGTGGGGAGATCGGCATGCGCTCGATGCGTACGCCGACAGCGTCCTCGATGGCGGCGGCCAGGCAGGCCGAACCCGGGATGACGCCGGCCTCGCCGGCCCCCTTGATGCCCAGCGGGTTGAGCGGCGAGGGCGTCTCGAGGTGCGCGATCGCCATCGGCGGCACCTCGCTGACGTACGGCATCAGGAAGTCCATGAAGGTGGCGTTGTTGAGGTTGCCCGCGTCGTCGTAGACGAGTCGCTCGAGCAGCGCCCCGGCGACGCCCTGCGCCACCCCGCCGTGGATCTGGCCCTCGACGATCATCGGGTTGATGAGCCGCCCGCAGTCGTGCACCACCGCGTAGCGGAGCACGTCGACCGTCCCCGTCGCCCGGTCGACCTCCACCACCGCGGCGTGGATCCCCGACGCGAACGTCGAGCGCACCGGCGAGTAGTAGTCGCGGGCCTCGAGGCCGGGCTCCTCGTCGTCGGGCACCGGCGCCACGTCGGGATCGGCGGGCGCCGCGAACTGCGTGGCGGCCTGGGCCTCCTTGGAGAACGAGTAGCGCAGCGGGTTCGACAGCACCGCCACCTGGGACAGCGGGATGCCCCGGCTGGGCGTGCCCCGCACGGAGGCGATGCCGCCCGCGATCTCGATGTCGTCCGGGGCCGCCTCCAGGGCGTCGGCGGCGACGCGGACAGCCTTGGCCCGCACCGCCCGGGCCGCCAGGGCCACCGCGTTCCCGCTCATGACCGCGGCCCGGCTGGCGTAGGTGCCGACCGCGTAGGGGAACCGGCGGGTGTCGCCGGTGGTCACGTAGACGTCGGCCATGTCGACCCCGAGCTCGTCGGCCACGATCTGGGCCAGCACGGTCTCGTGGCCCTGGCCCTGCGACGTCAGCCCGGTGGCCACCATGACCCGGCCGTTGGTCTCGACGTGCACGTGCCCACCCTCGTAGGGACCGACGCCGGTGCCCTCGACGTAGCAGGCCAGCCCGATGCCCAGGTGCCGACCCTCGGCCGCCGCGGCCTCCTGCTCGGCGGCGAACCCGTCCCAGCCGACCAGCTCCTTGATCCGCTCCAGTGCCGCCGGGTAGTCGCCCGAGTCGTAGATCAGCGGGCGCCCGTCCTGGAACGTCATCTGGAGGTCGTAGGGGAACTCGTCCGGGCCGATGAGGTTGCGGGACCGCACCTCGGTGCGATCGAGGCCCAGCTCGGCGGCGATGCGGTCGACCGTCCGCTCCATCACGAAGCAGCCCTGCGGCCGCCCGGCACCCCGGTAGGGCGTGCAGGTGACCGTGTTGGTGTAGAGCGAGGTGAACGTGACCCGGTAGTGGCGGTGGCGGTAGGGCCCGGGCAGCTGGGTGGCGGTGATGATCGGCAGGACGATGCCGTAGGGCGAGTAGGCGCCCGTGTCGTGCCAGAACTCCACCTCGAGACCGAGGATCACGCCGTCGTCGTCGAACCCGACCCGCACGTGGTGCTGCTGGCCCCGCTCGTGGGTGGCCGACACGAAGTGCTCGTAGCGGTCCTCGACCCACTTGACCTCGCGGCCCAGCAGGCGGGCGGCCCACGGCACCAGCACCTCCTCCGGGTACGGGTGCAGGACCTTGGTCCCGAAGCCGCCGCCCACGTCGGGGGTGATCACCTCGACGGCCACGTCGGGCAGTTCGAGGATGTTGGCCACGGCGGCCCGCACGCCGGTGGAGGTCTGGGTCGAGGTGCGGATGCGCAGGCGCTGGTCGTCGGCGTCCCAGCGGGCGTGGACCCCGCGCCCCTCCAGCGGCGACGACAGCGAGCGCTCCATCGCCAGGTCGAGCTCCAGCATCCGGGGCGCGGCCGCGATGGCAGCACGGGCATCGCCCAGCTCCTGGGTGGTGACGGCGGCGACGTTGCCGGGCACGTCGTGGTGCACCAGGTGCTCGGCGCGGCGGGCGGCGTCGAGGCCGACGACCGCGGGCAGGGCCTCGTAGTCGACGACGATGCGGTCGGCCACGTCCTCGGCCACGTAGCGGTCGACCGCCACGACCATGACGATCGCCTCGCCGACGTGGTTCACCTCGCCGTGCGCCAGGGCGTACTGGGTGCGGGGTTGCGTCAGGTCGGGGTGCGGGATCAGCAGGGGCAGCGGATCGGCCAGGCGTCCCGGCAGGTCGTCCCACGTGTAGATGCCCACCAGCCCGTCGACGTCGAGGGTGTCGGCGACGTCGACGCCGGTGATGCGGGCGTGGGCGTACGGGCTGCGCACGAAGGCGACGGCGAGCGCGTCGTGCCCGGCGTCGTCGAGGAACCGGCCGGTCCCGGTGAGCAGGCGCTGGTCCTCGCGGCGCTCCACCCGCTCGCCGAACCACTGGGTGGTCACGGGCGGGCCTCCTCGACGTCGGCCGGTTGGGCCAGCAGCTCGGCGGCCCGGCGGACCGAGCGCACGATGTTGACGTAGCCGGTGCAGCGGCACAGGTTGCCGCCCAGGGCCTCGGCGATCTCGTCGTCGGACGGGTCGGGCTGCCGGGCCAGCAGGTCGGTGGCCAGCAGCAGGAACCCCGGGGTGCAGAAGCCGCACTGCAGGCCGTGGCACTCGCGGAAGGCCCGCTGCACCGGGTCGAGCTCGCCGCCCGGGCCGGCCAGGCCTTCGACCGTCGTGATGCGGGCATCCTCGGCCATCACCCCGAAGGTCAGGCACGACCGGACCGGCTCGCCGTCCAGGAGCACGGTGCAGGCACCGCACACGCCGTGCTCGCAGCCGACGTGGGTGCCGGTGAGCCGCAGGTCGTGGCGCAGCATGTCGGACAGCAGCCGCCGGGCGGGCACCCGGGCCGACCGGACGACCCCGTTGACGGTCACCACCACCTCGTGCGCATCCCCGTGAAATTGCGTCGATCCGCCCGCCATAGGCGGGTTTTCGAACGCAATTTGCCTCGGGGAGGGGGCCGCGGGGCGGAGGTGAGCCCGTTCCCGCGCCCGGGCGACGCCGCGGACCGTGAGCGTGGCCGCCAGGTGCCGCCGGTACTCGCCGCTGGCGTGGATGTCGCCGGTCGGGTCGAGCGCCGCGGCCACCAGGTCGTAGACCGTGCCGTCGGTGAGGGCGGGGGTCAGGTCGACGACGACCGGCGTCGGGGCGCAGGACAGGTAGGCAGCCCGCCCCCCGATCGGGGTGCCGTCGCCGTCGACCGACACGGCCAGGACCACGCCAGCCAGGGCATAGTCGCCCTGCCGGCGGGCCAGCTCCTCGACGGCCCAGCCCGTGCCGGGCGCCAGCGCCGGGAACGTGGCCGCCACCACCAGCTCGTCCGGATCGAGCGTCGTCATCAGGGGCCCGTCGAACAGGTCGGCGGCCCCGACCGACCGGCGGGCCAGGGCACCGCCGCGCCACGCCACCGCCTCGACGCTGCCGTCGAGCAGCGCCAGCACCGCGGGCAGCTCGGCGGCCGGATCGGCGTGGGTCAGCGAGCCGCACACCGTCCCCCGGTTGCGGATCACGCCGTGGGCGATCCACCCCGTGGCCTCGACCAGCAGCGGATGGGCGGCCGCCACCGCCGGGTCGCGGAGCAGCCGGGCCGTCCGCACGGTGGCGCCCACCTCGACCCCGCCGTCGCCGATCGCCAGCTCGTCGAGCCCCGCCACGGCGTTGACGTCCACCAGGTGCTCGGGGCTGGCCAGACGGAAGTTGAGCAGCGGCACCAGGCTCTGCCCACCGGCGATGACCTTGGCTCCGTCGCCGAGGTCGGCCAGCAGCCGCGCCGCCTCCTCGACCGTGCCTGGCCGGTGGTAGGTGAACGGCGGCGGCTTCACGGAAGCTCCTGGGCGAGGGCGTCGAGCGCGGCGGTGAAGCAGGCGAGCGGTGGGCGGACCAGGCCGGCACCGACCTGTCCGGTGCCCGCCACCCGGCCGGCCATGCCGGTGTTGATGATCGGCGTCACCCCCGTGCGCACGACGCGCAGCACGTCGATCCCGAAGGGCACGCCCCGGAACCCGAGCGTGGGCAGGGCCCAGACCGGGTGCTCGCTCAGCGTGAGCTGGTACATCAGCTCGGTCCAGGCCGCCGCGTCGCCCACCTGCCCGCCGACCAGCTGCACGATCGCCGGGGCGCCCGCCATGGCGAACCCGCCCAACCCGACCGTCTCGGTGATGGCCGAGTCACCGATGTCCGGGTTGGCGTCGTCGGGGCCGAAGCCGCCGAGGTAGAGCCCGTCCGGCACGGCTGCGGGAGCGGTGAACCATCGGTCGCCGGTGCCGGCCACCCGGATGCCGAAGTCGGTGCCGTTGCGGGCCATCGTGGTCACGACCGTCGATCCGGTCACCCCGGCGCCGGCGTCGGCCACCAGCTTGGCCGCCCCCATGACCGCGTTGAGCAGGAAGTGGTCGTTGCCGGCGACGAAGGCCAGGACGTCGGCGACGTCGTCGGCGGGGTGCCCGCCGCCGCCCGCGCCGTCGATGCTGCGGACCAGGTCGGGGGCGAGTGCCCGGACCAGCAGCGACGTGCCGGCACGGTTGCGGTTGTGCCCCTCGTCGCCCATGGTCAGCATCGAGGCGATCACCGTGGTCATGTCGAGCGGCCCGTGACGGCGCAGGCCGGACGCCAGCACCGGCCCGAGGACCCGCTCCATCCAGCGCAGGCGCTCGATGACCGCGTCGTCGAAGGCCCCGTACCGCAGCACCTTGCCCAGGCCCTCGTTGAGGGTGCTGCGGCTGGTGCGGCCGTCGGCGTCGTCGAGCACCCACATCGGCATCGACGGGCTCACGATGCCGGCCATCGGCCCCACCGCGGCGTGGTCGTGGCACGGCGACAGCTCGATCGACCCGGAGGCGGCCAGGGCCTCGGCCGACTCGGGCGTGTCGGCCCAACCCTCGTAGAGGCAGGCGCCGACGATGGCACCCCGCAGCGGGCCGGACGCCGCGTCCCAGCCGATCGGCGGACCGGCGTGGAGCAGCTGGTGACGATCGATGCCGACCACCTCGGCGGCCGGCGCGACGTCGACCAGCCGGGGCCGGACCGCGCCCATGCGCTCGACGGCGCTGCGGTTGGCCTCTGCGACCTGGGACTCACGGGTCACCGCCGTCACCGCGGCGGCCGACGACGCCGGTGGCGGTCGCCACTCGACGGGCACGGTCGCCACGCCCTGGGCCGCGAGGGCCTCGTCGAGGATCGGCGCGCCGACGGTCACGACCGTCCCGGGTGCCTGGAGGAGGCCGTTCATGCCCGGCTCCCGACCGTCGCGGCGGCACGGCGGGCGGCGTGGGCGTTGCTGCGGTGGACCCAGGCGCCGGCAGCGACCAGGGCGTGGGCCTGCTGCTCCAGGCCCTGGGGGTCGCCGGCCGTGCCCACCAGGGTCACGCCGACGGGAACGCCGGCCTGCTCGATCGCGGGAGCGAACACGGCGGCGGGGTCGGGATGGGCGCCGTGGCCGAGCACGACGTCGAGCAGGACCACCCCGGCCTGGGCCATCGCCAGCCGCTCGGCGACCGGCGTCGGGTCGATCATCGGGTGGGGGCGACCGACCGTCAGCTCGTCGTCCCCCAGGTCGAGCAGGACGTGGTCGCCGGCCGGGTCGTCGTCGGGCCCGATGCGCCGCCCCGGGTCGGGGTGCACGTTCGAGCGGACCGGACCGACCAGCTCCTCCAGGATCCCGATCGCCTCGATGCAGTGCGTCCCCCCGCTGTAGAGGCCCAGGATCGGGCCGGGCCGGGGCTCCGGCGCCGGTCCCCACCACGAGCGCTCGCCGAACGTCCGGCCCAGCAGGTCGCTGATCCTGGCCGCGGCCTCGGTCAGCGTGGGAAAGCCGGGGCCGACCATCGCGAGCACCACCGGCGTGCGGCAGGCCGCCGCCGCGGCCGCGACCCGCTCGGCCACGGCCGGGTCGGGCGGCTTGGACACGACGGCGATCACCTCGACAGCCGGGTCGTCGTCGAGCATGGCCAGGGCCGCCAGGGTCGACACCCCGCCGACGGCCGCCGACAGGTCCCGTCCCCCGACGCCCAGCACGTGGCGGACCCCGACGCCGGCGCCGTCGAGCAGCCCGCAGAGCTGCTGCGCCCCGGTGCCCGAGGCGGCCACGAGACCGACCGGGCCGGGCACCACGACGTTGGCGAAGCCGAGCCCCACCCCGCCGAGGATCACGGTGCCGCAGTCGGGCCCCATGACCAGGACGCCGGCCTCGGTCGCCTCGCGCTTCAGGGCGACCTCGTCGGCGACGTCGACGCCGTCGCTGAACACCATCACGTGGCGGCCGGCCCGCACGGCGGCGACCGCCTCGACGTAGGCGTACCGGCCGGGCACCGAGACGACCACCACGCCGGCCTCGGGAGCGCGGGCCAGCGCGGCCTCGACCGTGTGGGACGGCACCGCTGCGCCGCCGTGGGCCGCCGCGGCCGGCCGTTCGGCCAGCACCCGCTCGACTTCGGCCACCGCGGCCTGCGCCGCCGCGTCGTCGTCGGCCTGCACGGCGACGACCAGGTCGTCGGGCGTCACCTCGGGCAGCGGGAAGCCGCCGTCGGCGAGCAGGCCCAGGTTGAG
>DATHJB010000062.1 GCA_035316325.1 Acidimicrobiales bacterium | reverse complement strand
GGTGCCCGCCGGCGCGGCCGAGGCCGGCGCCGTGAGCGGCTCCGGCGGCAACGACGTGTTGAGCTGCGGCGACAGCGGCGCCGCCGGCCCGCCCACCGGCAGGATGATCCGCCAGCCGACGTCGAGCCGGTCCTCGCCGTGGGCCATGGTGCGCCCCGCGGCGACGGCGCGGCCGACGTTGCGGTCGCGGATCTCCCGCCAGCGCATGCCGCTGCCCAGGTGCTCCTCGGCCAGGCCCCAGAACGTGTCGCCCCGGGTGACCTCGTAGATCTGCTCCTGACGGGACGCCTGCGGCACCGACGTGACCGAGGACGCGGCCGTGGTCGGCACGGACGTCGACGGCGTGGCGCCGGATGCCGGAGGGGCCGGCGGGGCGGGCGGCACGACGAAGCCGGGGTCGGCGGAGCGCAGCGCCGGGTCCTCCGGCTGCTCCATCTCCTGCAGGGCAGCGAGCGGGGCGGCCGCCGACATGCGCACGCCACCCAGGCTCGACACCACCAGCGCCGCCGAGGCAACCAGGCTGCGGGCCATCAGCTGGGCGCCGGGCCAGACACGGGCGTGCCGGGCGACGCGGCCCTGCACCAGAGCCATCGTCTCGGCGCCGAGCGCCCAGGCCAGCTGTGCCCAGGCGATCCACACGACGACGGCGAGCCCGTTGATGATCACGTCGATCGGCACGCCGTCGCGCTCGAAGACGTCGCTGATGCCCTCCGACGTGGGCACCTTGGTCGGCAACGGCCAACCCACGAACACGGCCAGCGCCACGGGTACGCCGACGAGCACGGCGACGATCGTGAGCAGGCTCACGACCGAGCCGAGGCGCGTTGCTACCCGCGACCCCAAGTTGACCTGTGGGTACATCGGTTCGCGACCACCTGCCCGCACGTTCACGTTCGAAACACTTCCCGAACTCCGGATGGAATCCCCCCATCCTGGGTTGGATCCGGCGTCCATATCAACGCCCTCGGCGGGACGAGTGTGTGACAGTCTCGGCGGCGGGGAGGTCGAGCCCGATTGAGGTAGCGGCGCCGCCGAGCCCGCTTGGGGCGGCGGCGGGGGGGGTCGGAATGGGTGACAACTGCGCGGGTCTCGGCATCGGCGGTCGCTCCTAGCTGCCCGTCTCGACGCCCCGCAGGGCGGTCGCCGACTCGTCGGCGGTGATGGCCTGCGCTTCGATGGGCAGCATCTTGGGGTTGTGGGTGAGGGTGACGGTCACGGTGACGGTGTTGCCGTCCACCTCGATGGCACCGGTGCCCGGGTGGCCGGCGGCGGCGAGGTAGTTGCTCGCCAGCTCCTCCGCCTCGGCCGGGTCGATGACGACGTCGCCCGTGTCGTACAGCTCCGCCTGGTCGACGGCCTGGGCGCCCGCACGGGCGGCGCCGCTCGCCAGGTTGCTCGCCTCGATGTAGGTGGAGATCTTCCCGCCGCCGTCGACCACCAGGCCGGTCACGAACAGCAGTGCCGTGGCCAGGATGGCGACGTAGGTGGTCACCACCCCCCGGTCGTCCCGGAGCCGGTCGACGAGGCGGCGCATCCTCAGCCGGTCCCCCGGTAGCGGTCGACGACCTCGGTCGACTCGGCGGTGAAGGTCTGGCTCCCGGGGACCCCCGGCAGGGCGACGTTGGAGACGTCCGCCGTGCACGACACCGAGACGGACACGGTGCCGTCCGGCCCGAGATCGATGGCGGTGATGTCGACGTCGGCCGGCGTGCACGTCAGCCCGCCGTTCTTCAGGTTCTGCTCCGCGGCCTGCTGGGCCGCAGCGCCGGCGGTCGCCTCGTCGCCCTGCAGCGACGCCGCCCGGGCCGCGGCGTGGGCCGCGGAGAGCACCTGGTGCTGGGCGTCGGTCACCCGCCCGGCGAAGATCACCAGCATCAGCAGCATGAACAGCACGGGAGCGACGATCGCCATCTCGGTCGCCACCGACCCCCGGTCGCCCCGATCGACCCTGCCCCGGCTCACCGCTCCGGCTCCGGGACGAACTCCTCCATCGGGGCGGTGGCGCTGGCCGACACGGTCGACGTGCCGATCGGCACCAGCGGGTTGAAGCTGCCCTCCACCGTGACCGTGACCTGGTCGGCGCCGACCTCCACGTTGACCACCGGCGCCGGGACGCCCTCGCCCAGCGGGACGTTCTCGAGGAAGTCACCCGCCGCCGCCTCGCCGGCCGCCTCGCTACCGCCGAGCTCGGCTGCAGCCGCCGCGCCCTGCCGGGCTGCGGCGGCGGCCCGCTGCTTGTAGTGGTAGTAGAGGCCGGCCTGCACGACGATCAGCGTCAGTCCCAGCAGGACGGGGAAGATCATCGCGGTCATCAGGGCGCTGCTGCCCCGGTCGCCTCGGCCTCGAACCCGCCCTCGAACCCGCCCTCGACGCTGTGTCAGGGCGTCGGGATGTCGGCCTGCCAGTCGCCGATGTTGGTGGCGAGAAACGTGGCCAGCGCGACCGCGGCGACGCCCACCAGCGCGGTGATGATGGCCATCTCGGTCGAGATCGCCCCGCTGTCGTCGCGCGACACCATCTGCCGCCGGCTGACGAACCAGGCGCCGAGCCGCAGCTGCAGCTCCTTCACATGACCTCTCATATCGATCCTCCTCGTCGTGGGTGTGCTGTTCGCGTGGTGTCGCAGGGCCGCGGGGACGGCCGTGCCCGGTGTCATCCACCGACGTTGCCGATGCTGACCACCGCCGGATACCCCAGGAAGGCGATGAACGACAGCAGCAGCAGGCCGACGGGCAGGGCCATCCGCTCGGTGGCGGTGTCGGCCTCGCCCTCCGTTTCGATGATCTGCTGGGCGCGCAGGGCGTCCGCCTTGGCGACCAGCGACGAGCGGATGCGCGCCCCCTGGCTGCCGGTCAGCGAGATCGAGGCCGAAAGCTCGGTCAGCTCGATGATCCCCAGCTCCTCGCCCAGCGTCGCGAACGCCTCGGCGATCGAGCGCTGCGAGCTGCGAGCCGACGCCAGCGCGTTGCGGATCTCGGCGAAGGCCCAGCCCCCGCCGCTGTCGGCCGCGGTGTGCAGCGCCGCCTCGGGCCCGGACCCCGCGGCCAGCATCACGTTGACGATGTCGAGGTAGGCGCCGTAGGCGTGCCGGAAGGCCTTGCGGGCGTCGGCGGCCTCGCTGCTGAGGATCAGCTCGGGCACCAGGAAGCCACCCAGCGCCGCCCCCACGGCCAGGAGCACCACGAACCCGGCACCCAGGCCGAGGAGCGCCAGCAGCAGACCGGCCACCGCACCGAACACCAACGCCATCGTGAGCTTCGACAGGACGTGCTGGTCGACGGTCTTGCGGGCGACGCGCAGGTCGGCGGAACGGCGGATCGGGTCGGCCCCCAGCGACCGGAGCAGCTCGACGATCTGCACCACGATCCGCTGCTCGAACACGCTGCGCTGCGACGCGACGGGCAGGAGCGCGGGCCGTCCCGGCGAAGCCAGAGTGTCGCCGACGTCGCTCAGGCTCGTGCGGGCGCTGATGGCCCGCACGATCAGCCAGATCCCCAGTCCACACCCGGCCCCCAGCAGCGCGATCGTACTCATCGCACACCGGCCGTCCGTCTCGTCCGGCGGGGGGTGAAGCGCTCGGGCAGCTCGATCTGGCTCATGCGGTCGATGACCACGGCGCCGGAGGCGAACAGCACGCCGACGACGACCAGCCACAGCTGCCCCTGCACCGAGCCGTAGGGCTCGAGGAAGTCGCCGCTGATGAACCGGATCAGGACGATCGTGAACAGGAACACCCCGAGGATGATCCGCCCGGACGTGTGGACCGTGTTCCGGCTCGCCTCCACCCGCAGGTGCATGCGGGTCTCGTCGCGGGTCATCGAGGCCAGCCGGGTGAGCACGCCGACGAAGTCGCTGCCCTCACCGCTGGCCGCCATCGACAGCGACGCCACCACCAGGTCGGACGACGGGTGGTCGAGCTCGTCGCCGAACGCCGCCAGCGCCTCGGTGAGCGGCTGCTCGCTGCGACGGCGGGCGTCGAGCAACCCGACCTCCCGGCGGATCTGCACCGGGGCGATCGGCACGGTGGCGGCGATCGCCTCCTCGACGCCGTCGGCGGCCGCCATCGTGTCGCGCAGCATCTCGGTCCAGGTGGCGATGGCCTGCGTCTTGGCGATCCACTCGCCCCGGGCGCCCTGACCGCCGAACATGCGGGGCAGCATCACCGCCGCGCACAGCGCGACGAGGCCTGCCGCGAACCAGCCCGTGGCCAGCCAGATGACCGCCCCGATCGTCCCGGCGACCAGCCACGTGCGTCCCCGGGTCGACTTCTGACCCGCCCGGCGCCGCTCGACGCCGTGGTGGCCCTCGTCGTCGCCCCCGAACACCGCCCGGCCGCGGAGGCCGGCGATGATCAGCAGGAGGCCGATGCCGACGCCGGCACCCAGCAGCAGCATCAGGGCGAAGGTCAACGTCGCCACCAGCCGTTGGGGTTGTCGCGCAACGAGAGGTCGTAGCCGTGCTCGTGCAGCACGCGCTCGGTCCCCTGGCGCAGGCGGGCGGCCGGCACGGCGCGGCCGACGGGGTCGGGCGCCCAGATCTCGTTGGAGATCACCTGGTTGCCCTCGGCGCCCACCACCTCACGGATGCTCTGCACCCGCCGTCGCGACGGGTGTCCGTGGTCCCAGGCGAGGTACACGACGAAGTGCACGGCGTTGGCCACCAGCATGGCGGTGACCTCCGGCTGGAAGCCCTGGTCGGTCATCGCCGCGTACATGGCCAGGCGGTCGAACACGTTCGCCGAGCTCATCGCGTGGATGGTGCACATCGAGCCCTCGTCGCCGGCGCTCATGGCCTTGAGCATCGGGATGACCTCGTCGCCCCGGGCCTCGCCGACGATCACCCGGCCGCGCATCCGCAGGGCCTGGTGGACCGCCTCGGACAGGGTGAACGAACCGTTGCCCTCGCTGTTGGGCGGGCGGGCCTCGATCGACTCGACGTCGGGGTGCAGGTCCGTGAAGCGCTCGATGCCGAGCTCCAGCGAGTCCTCGACGGTGATGATCCGCTCGTCGGACGGGATCTCGTTGATGAGGCAGCGCAGGTTGGTGGTCTTGCCCAGGCCCTTGCCGCCGCCGATGATCACGTTGAACCCGCTGCGCACCACGACGCTGAGGAACTCGACGATCGACCGGTCCATCACGTCGTGCTCCTCCATCTGGGAGAGCCGGGTGAAGTCGGAGAAGTTGTGGCAGCGGATGTCGATCACCGGGCGACCGGTGACCTCGCGCAGGGCGTGGAGGCGCGATCCGTCCGGCAGCTGCAGGTCGAGGGCGACCTCCTCCCGGTCCCAGCGACGCTCGCTGCGGCCGACCCGCCGGGCCTGGCGGGAGATCATGTCGATGAGCGAGGCGTCGTCGGAGGCGGCCTTCGGGCCACGGAACTTGCTGCCGTCGGCCCGGTGCACCCACACGCTGTCGTGGCCCCCGACGTGGATGTCGACCACCTCGGGGTCGTCGATGAGCGGCTGCAGCGCGCCGAGGCCGTAGAGGCGGTTGTGCACCTCGCGGGCCAGTGCCTCCTCGAGGCTCGCCGGCAGGGGCAGGCGGCCGTCGTTGTAGGCGGCCGAGCGCCACTCGGCCAGCACCTCGTTGATGACCTGCATGCCGAGGGCGCGCTCGTCCTCGAAGGGCAGGCCCGCACCGTCGTCGCCGCGCAGCTCGGTGATGCGCCTGGTCAAGCGCTGCCCCGCCACGTCGTGCAGATCGTCGGCAAGCAGGTCGTCCACGGCGTGGCCCAACAGTCCGCTCATGCGTCGATCCGTCGCGACCGGAGAGCAGGCCCCAACCTGACCTCGGGGCCTCCGAGAACATCAGCGAACAGGTCCGCCTGGTCTCGCGTTGCGGCGCTGTGCTGCCCGAGGCCCCGCTGCCGAGCAGGTGCCCGACAGCCAAATGCCGGACTCGTGGGCTGCACGAACCCTCTGTCCGCGGGGCCTCCCAGTCTCATCTCTGCCCTCCACGCCAGAGGCTGCGGGTCCTCGGCTGGTGACCCTGGCGCAGCTCGCCGGGGTGCGAGTCGCCCGACGTCGGGCGGGACGGCGGGGGCGGCGTGCCCGGGAACGACCGCCCGCCGCGGGGGCCCGGGATGTCGACCACGGGGTGGCCGCCGGTGTTGAGGGTGCTGGGCCAGATCGCACCCTGCGACCCCGAGTCGGTGAGCGGATCCCAGCCCTCCGAGTCGTCGGACATGGGCGTCGGGCCGGTGGTCGTGGTGAAGGAACGCCGCTGCGACGGGCCGACGCTGGCCCGGTTGCCGTACGGCGGCCCCGCCGGTGCCGGCGACACCGGCGGGGCCGGAGGCGGTGGCCCCTGGCGGCGCGGACGTTGGTGCTGCGGCTGCTGGGGTGGCGGCAGCGGTTGCGGTTGCGGCTGGCCGGGTGCCCCGATCGCCGGCGTCGGGCCGGCACGGGTGCCCATCGGCGTGGGCCGGGGCGGTGGCGGTGTCTCCGACGGGAGCTGCACCGGCGGGCGGCGGCGGCGACGGCCGGAGGTCAGCTCGCCCATGGGACGGCGGCCGGTGCCGATGGCGTCGTAGTCGGAGCCGTCGCCGTGGATGGGCAGGCCCATGCGGTCGACCAGCTCGTCGACGAACGTGCGCACCGAGCGGACCAGCGGTGAGCGACGCAGGCCCCGGCTGCTGCCGCCGAAGGTGAGGACGCCGGCGGCCCGGGGATCGTCGGCGATCACGCCGTGCACGGTGATGCCCAGCTGCTGGGAGATCTCCGACGGGCTGTGCGGACGGTCGCCCACCAGCACCAGGCCGGCCGAGCGCACCTCGTTGTGGAGCGACCGGAAGCGGTGGGCCACCGGGTACAGCTCCTCGGCCCGGGGACGGGTGACGATGAGGGTCTCGTCGGACATCTGTACCAGCGGCCAGTTGACGTCCTGCACGCCGAGGCGCCCGCAGTCGACGATCACGTCGATGCCGTCGAGCTGGCGGCACCACTGGGCCAGGGAGCCCGCGGCATCGCGGAGGATGCGACTGGTCACCTCACCCGACTCGGGCGCGACGACGACCGGCAGGTCGCCCGGCAGCATCTGGCTGTGCGCCCACAGGGCATCGGGCGGGGCATCGCGGCGCACCGCCGCGGCCAGGCCGGCCAGCCCCGGCGTGCGACCCAGGCGGTAGCGGACCGCCAGGGCACCACCCGAGGGGTCGGCCTCGATCAGGGCGACGGGACGGGGCCAGCAGGCCGCCGCGAGCACCGCCAGGGTGCTCGCACCGGGAGCTGCCCGAACCGAGGTCACACACACCAGAGCCATGGGCTTACCGCCTCACCTGGACGAGTTGGACGGGGTTGTCGCCGACGGTGGACTGAGCCAACGCCTCGGCTTCTTGTTCGCTGGCCTTCAAGGAGACCCACCAGCGCTCGGACTGACCGGCTGATTCGTCGAGCTTCTCGACCTCGACCACGACGGCGCCCTGGACGACTGTCTCGGGCTGGTCGCCGGAGAGGCCCTCGCCGGCGATGACGTTCACGATGTCGCCGGTGGCCAGGTTGCGGGTGGGGAGCTGGCCGATCTCGAGCTCGAAGCCGACCACGCCCTCGCCGTCGCCGGCGATCTGCTGCGGGTCGGCGAACTGCCGCTTGGTCAGGATGGTGCCGGCGCCGAGGTCGGCCAGAGCGGCCATGCCCAGCAGCTCCTCCTCGTCGCCGTCACGGACGTAGGCGATGGCGCTGTCGGAGCCGACGTAGACCACCTTGAGGTCGTCCTCGGTGAGGACGTGGCCGCGGTCGATGTCGCCGTCGAGCGTGACCACCGGGGTGCGCTCCCGGCCGGCAGCGGCGATGAGCACCGCCCCGAGGGCGCAGCCGGCGACGAGGAAGATGCCGAGCACCAGCTCGGGGACCCTCCGGCGGCTGCTGGCGCCCGGTGGCTCCACCCGGAGGCCGCCACCTGCGCCCGCCAGGCCGCCAAGGGTGCTGCTCAACCCCGGTGGGGGTGGCGGCGGCGGTGCGGGCGCGGCGGGGGCGCCGGCGGCGTGCCCGGGAGCGGGCGGCACCATCGTCGGGTCGAGCCGGGACGCGCCGTTGCCGGGGCCGGAGCCGCTGTCGCGAACCTTCATGGGCGAGGCCTCCGCAGGGGCGAGCGATGCACGGCGAGCGATTCGAGCGCGGCGACCGCGGTGCGGGCCGACCGCACCGGACGGACGCCGGTCAGCCGCAGGACGCCCTCGTCGGCGCCGTGACGGCCCCGGGCGGCGCGGCCTCGGCGGGTGGAGCGGATCGTCGGGTCGAGGGGGCGGGGCGTGCGGTGGGGAGTCGGGATGCGAACCTCGACCTTCCGGCGGGACGGCCGATGCTCGGCCGTCGTCTCGTCCCGCCGCCCGAGGAGGTCCCGCTGCTCGGGGGTCAGGTGGATCGGCCCGGCCGCCTCCCGGGGCCGGTGCCCCCGACAGGTGTCGAACAGGCGCGCCCCAACCGCCACCTCGTCGGCGTCTCGGCTGGTTCGTATGCGGGTGCAGTGGTTCATGCGCTCACGTGGAGGGTTCAGGGGCTGCTACTCACAACCGCTTGGACTTCGGCGACGACGATGCAGGCCGTCGAGGTCATCGGGACGGTGCCCAGGTCCTCGGGCTCGGTGACGTTGGAGTCCCAACTGAGGTTCCAATAGACCGTGACGGAGGCGTCGAAGCAGGGTTCGCCGGTGGTCGGGTGGTCGCTGGGCTGGCCGGCCGACGAGTGCTGCGGCGTCCACCCACAGCTACCGGCCGCCTCCGGGTTGGCAGGATCGAACGCAACCCCAGCCGTGGCGCCACAGTTCTCGGTGTCGGTCTCACCCCTCAACTCATCCCGGATCCGCCACGTCTGCCTCACCGCTGTCGCCGTCACCCGTGCGGTCACGGTCCCGGCACTGGCCTCCTGCCACAGCGGCTCGTCCGGCCAGTTCGTCAACCAGAAGTAGGTCCGCAACTGCGCGGTCGTCCCCACCCCCGGCGCCGGCGCCATCCGCGCATTCGGATACGGCAAGACCAACCTCTCCCGCGCCTGCTGCGCCAACCACTCAGGCGAGACCGGATCCCCCACCGCCGGCGTCCACTGGATCACGTCGTCTATGACGATCTGACCAATGGCGTCTCGGCAGGCTCGAGCGACGGTGATCGGCTGTTGACCAGTGGCGTCGTACTCAGTCTCGAGCTGAGACCGTGTGACTGGATCATTGCCGCCTCCGGATACCCGAGTGAGCAAGCAGGTGATGGTCGCACCGCCTCCACCACCTCCACTGCCCTCGCCTCCCTCGTTGCCTGGCCCGCCTGTCTCCTCGAAGGCTCCAACCTCCGCACCATCGCCAAGCAGGTCACCCCAAGACTCCGTGTCCTCTGGGGCCTGCGCACGGACCGGGAGGGCGGCAGCAACAGAGATACCGCCACCGAGCAGCAACGCGAGCAATGACCCTGTCAATCGACGGCGCACCCGGTCACCCCCTCTTCACGACTGTCCTGCCGTCGCTCAGCGAGTTTCCACACGCCGTCGACCTTGCGCATCGCCTCGGCCGCCCGGTAGGTCCGCACCCCTGAATCGAGCACCTCACCGGTGGCGACAACGATGCGCTCGCTGTCCTCGACGGTGCACACCTCGAGGAAGGCCACCTCTTGACCGTCGACGACTTCGAACCGAATCGACTCCACCTCGATGCGCCTCTGTGAATCATCCGGGTAGCGCTGGGCGACTCCCGTCCGCTCCATGCCGGAGGCGGTTTCGACCAGGCGATCGAACATCAGCCCGGTGAAGGTTTCGACCAACTCGGGAAGATCGGGATTCGGGGCCGGAGCGGCAAGAGCATCGGCCCATGCATCCGCCGCGGCTTCGCGGGCGGTTATTACCTCGTTGCGGGCGGCTTCTTCGGGGTTGAGGGTTGTGGTGGTGGGGTCGGCTTCGGTGGTGGTGGTGCGGGGTTGTTGCTCGGCGTCGTTGTCGTCGCCGCTGCAGGCGGACACCACAAGGGACAGCGCTCCACCGAGCACCGTCGCCGTCATCGCTCGCCTCGTCCTCCCGCTCACGAGCTCCGTCCCCATCGCTCCGGCAGTCGCAGCCCTCGCGCAACTGCCGCCGACCATTCCCCACCTGACCCCACCGTGGAACCTGGTTCTGTCATCCATCCGCAACTTCCGGAGCGCGACCGGCCGACGCCGAGCGGGACAGGTGCGCGGAGAGGTGAGCGAGGCGGCCGGGCGACCAGCCACGGCCTGGTGTCTTGCCCTCCTGGATCCATGCGAACTGCCCGCTGGGTGTCGGTATGTGCTCCCCTTGTGCTGCCCGAGCAACATCCTCCCCAACGTGGCCGCACCTCCTCGGTCCGTGCACGTCCGGACTGTTGTACACCCCGCGGACACCCCCTGTAAGCGGGGATCGACACAAAACGTTCAAATTTCGTCGGTTTTCACCCAGCCGACACCGTTTGCGGCAATTCGTACCCCAAAAACCACCCTCTGCAGCCAATTTCCCCCACGACCACTACAACTGATCCCCCAACCCTACGCTCCCGCGCCCCGCCAAGATTACGAATGCCCGACGACGATGGCGGCGTCCCGGCGTCACCTCGACGGAGGATCACCGTCCGAGCGGAGAGCCGAGACCGGCGATCAGGGCGTCGAGGCTGAAGGTGAAGTGGTGGTCGGATCGGGCGTGGGTGAACTCGGATCGGTTGCGGTCGAGGAAGGGGTAGCGGGCCGGGTCGTTCCGGAGCGGGGCCATCAGACGGCGAGGGGCTGTGGCCAGGCCGTCGTGGAGCTCGGCTCGCACCAGGACGTAGGCGAACACGGCGTTGACGGCGGCGACCGCGGGCGCGCCCGACAGGCCCGAGGCGGACGCCGCCGCCAACAGCGCTTCGACCACGTCGAGCCACGCCGGCAGCTCCGTCCAGTGCAGCACCACGTAGGACGCGACGCCCGGCAGCCCACGCAGGTAGGCGTACGCATCCACCGCCCACGACCGCAACACATCGGTAAGGGGACCGACGGGTGAGGGAAGCGAAGGGGCGGCGGCGTTGGCGACCAGGAGGCGCAGGCGGTTGGCGTCGGGAGCCAGGCGGTAGAGGGCCATCGGGGAGACGCCGAGCTCCTCGGCGACCGAGCGCACGGTCACCGCCGGCCAGCCGGCCCGGCGGATCACCCGGATGCCGGCCGCGGCGAGCGCTGCCTCGTCGAAGGCCTGGGCTCTTGCCATAACTCTACGAGTGTATAGATTTACCCACGTGGCGATCATCCGGCCGGCGACGCACGACGACATCCCGGCGCTCACCGCGATCCAGAACGCCCTCCTCGACACCACTACCTACGAGTGGACCGAGACCCCGCACACCGTCGACGAGCGCTGTGCCTGGCTGGAAACCCAAGCGGCGCACGGCTACCCCACGCTCGTGGCCACCGACGGCGACGACAACGACGACAGCCACGACGGCACCGTCGTCGGCTGGGCCGCCTACGGCGACTTCCGCGACTGCCGGAAGTGGCCGGGCTACCGGTTCACCGTGGAGCACACGGTGCACGTCAGCGAGAGCCACTGGGGGAAGGGCATCGGGCGCGCCCTCGTCGACGCCCTCGCCGACCACGCCCGCCACGCCGGCAAGCGGGTGATGGTCGCCGGCATCGACGGCAGCAACGTCCGCTCCGTCGACTTCCACGCCCGCCTCGGGTTCCACGAGGTCGCGCGCCTGCCCGGCATCGGCGAGAAGTGGGGCCGACGCCTCGACCTGGTCCTGATGCAACGGGAGATCGCCCACCCCTAGCGCAGGACCGGGCGACCTCCCGACTGCACCTCTATTCCGTCACGGCGAGCATGCGGTCCACGAGATCGTGTGCCGTGGCCTGTAGCGCAGCGCTCGTGGGTGCGAGCACCGCACACGCCGTCTCCCAAGCCAGCTGCCACATGTCGTCCGTCTCGCTCGGGTCGTCCGCCTCCGCCAGAGCATGTGGTTCCTCCATCGACTCTGTCTCGACTACAGGGCTGGAGTCCCTCCTCTCACCTCCGATCGACGCGGCTGTGCAGCCACGACCGAGGCCATGTCCGTGGCCGTGGCCCGTCGGGCCCGACGGATGGGCGGGCAGGTCAGTGCCCGCACCCTCCGACGAAAGGTCCGTCGTGTCGAGGACCGCCGTCGCACCGGCACCGGCACCGGTACCGGCACCGGCACCAGGACCGGCACTCGCCGGGCCCGAGCTGGTCACCACCAGCCCGGTGAGCATCGGCAGGTCCGGCAGCTTCAGGGTGGTCCACTCGGCGGTCAACGGGTCGATCTTCGGCTTGGTCCGCCCCTCCACCGCGCCGACCACGATGTCGGACCCCGCCGGCGCCTCCGTCCGGAGCACCAGCGGCGTCGACTCCTCGATCATCACCGCCGCCGTCTGCACCGGGCCCATGGGCGAGTCGAGCATCCCGGCCGCCGCCTCCCGCCGGGCGGCGTCACGCACCGCCACCCAGGCCATGGCGCCCGCGGCGTCGGCCGCGGCGTCGCAGGCGGCGTCCCAGATGGGCGCCTCGACCCGACCCGGAGCCACCGGGTCGGCGGTGCTCCACACCACGGCCCGCGCCGCGCTCCCCGCCGCACCCCAGGTGGCATCGGCGATGGCGGACCAGACGGCACCGGCGGTGCCCCAGTCGTGCGCGGCGACGACCGCGTCCGCGGAACGCCACGCCATGTCGCGCTCGGCCCGGGCAGCACGGCTGGCGGCCCGCACGGTGGGCCACACCTTGGCGACGTCGCCCTCGCAGCGCACCGGCGGCAGCTGGGTGAGCCGTGAGGCGTGACCGCGCATGCCCGCGGCGGCGAGCCAGGCCGGGGCGTACCACCGCACCAGCCAGTCGGCCGCCATCCACTGCCGCATCCGCTCGTCGGCCCGCCGGCCACGTGACCCGACGAGACGCCATATATATCGACGCAAGGACTGACGCGCGGCGTCGTCCAACCCGTCGTTCCAGGCGATCATCCACTCGGTGATCGCCGGGGACGCGCACCGTGGCCGCTCGGACCACGCCTCACCCCCGGCGAAGGCGACCGCCTCCATCGTGGAGAAGCCCTTCCCGGGATGGTTGCTGCCTCGCGCGAGCACGAGACGACCGAGGTCCAGGCTCATCTCGTCTTCTCCTCCCTCGCACCGGCCATGGACCGGCACGAACCTGTCTGTTGCCGCCTCGCCGTGTCGCCTCACCTGTCGGGGTACTGGGGTACTCGGGGTACTCGGGTACGTCGAAGGACGTAGAAGAGGGCCCCGGGGACGGCGAGCCCGACCAGACGCGCCGTCCCCGGAACCGCAACCGGCACCTGCTATGCGGGCACCGCCTGCCGGAGCCTGGAGCCTCGTCTGCGACCGGTGCGCTTGGCTCGCTCTATGACCACCTCGACGTCGAGGCCGGCCACCTCGCTCAGCCGCTCCGGCGCCAGGCCGACCGACAGCAACCGGCGGATGTCCGCCGTGTTGGCCGGATCGGCCGGGGGCAGGACGGCGAGCCGTTGACGCAGCCGCCGCAGCCGGGCGCGTTCGGCCCGGTTGAGGCCGCCCCACACGCCGTGGTCCTCCTCGAGGCCGTAGTTGAGGCAGTCACCCCACACCGGGCAGCCGGAGCAGAACGCCTTGGCCCGGCGGGTGTCACCGCCGTCGGGAAAGAAGAGGTTGAGCCCGGCGCCTGCGCACCGTGCGTTGTCCTGCCAGGAAAGGCCCCTCATCGTGCACCTGCCACAACGCCGTGGACACACGGGGAGCCCGGTGTGTCGAGATGTCTATGGAGCTGGTGCCCACGGCACCGCGCTCGTACCAGTCCCGGCGCCAGCGCCAGGCAATCGGGTGCCGACCGGAGCCGGCGTTGCCAGTGGGCCGGCATGCCGGCGCCGCCGTCGCGCAGACCGAGGAGACCCGCCGCGGCCGCACCGACACCCGGCGTGGTGACCGCGGCGAGCGCGGGCATCACGTCGGCGATGCCACCGGGCTGGCTGAGCGCCCAGATCCCGGCGGTCAGCGCGTCGACCGGTCCCTCACCGCACAGTGGCGGTCCGGGTGGTCCCGACGATGCCGACGAGGACGCCGAGTACACCGAGGCCGCAGCCGCCGAGGACGTCGACGCCGTGGCCGCGGCAACCGCCGTGCAGTGACGTCGGCCGCCCCGTGTGGCGTTCTCGATGGCCGCGGACGCCGGGCGACCGGCGAACAACCCCGCCGCCAGCTCGACGTACGCCACGCAGTCGCCGAGCGAACGGCTCGGCACACCGGCGGCGTTGGCCAGCTCGAGGGTGTCGGCGATCAGCTCTCGGCTGTTCGACCGCACCACCGCCACGGCCAGCAGCCAGGCGGGGGTGGGCACACCCTCGTGCTTCTCGGCGACGTCGACCGGCACGCCGTGACCCCGCCGCAGCACGTAGCTGTCGGCGAGCTCGACGAGCGCCCGGGTGACGGGACCGTCGGCCGCATGGGGATAGAGGTAGGTCACCCCCGACACCCCTGAAGGCGATGCCGGCGACGACGGCCACTCCCGGCCGCTCAACAGCGAGGCGATGAAGGTCCTGTCGCCGTACGCCTGCTCCGCGAAGGTCTCGCCCCCGGCGACCCCCAGAAGGCCGCCTGCGGCCCTCGATGGTCCGTTCGGTGGCTGCCACTCCGAGGTGCGCAGCGTTGCGGCGCTCATCGCCCTGCTCCTGCCACGAGGCCCGACGTGCCCGCGACCTTGCGGGCCCGGTTGGCCTGCGCGTGTCGCCGGCTGACCAGCCGGTGCTCGACCTGCTCCATCCGGACGAGGAGGGACCGGGTCAGGTCGGCGAGTTGCACCGACACGATCCGGGCCTCGTTCTCGGCCCGGGCTGCGGACGCCTCGACGTCGCGCAACCTCCGGTCGATGCCCTCGACCTGATGGTCGTGTGCCGCCTGCCAGGAGACCACCTGCCCGTGCAGTCCCTCGAGGCGACGCTCTATCCCGCGGGTGCTGAAGTGACGCAGGCACCATCGCCCGACGATCGCTGTCGTCGTGACGAGGCCTACGCCGACGAGCACCGCGTTGACCGCGCTCATCGCCACGCCTCCGCTGTAGCCGCGGCCAACCTTGTGGTTGCCGCTCCTGCCGATTCCCCACCCTTGACCTTCTTGCCTGTCGCTCCGCAGAGCGAGAGGCCGGACGCTCTCAGTGTCAAGGTTTCCGCCGTTTCCGATTCCGCCAACTCCGCCTGTGAGGGCGATGTCCCCGACGTCTCGGACCGTCTACACATGGTGCTGGCCCTCCGTGGTTCTTCCGCAGCAGCTGCTACACGAAGAGCGGGATCACGGCCACCGAGCGTGGCAGCCATGGGCCGCGCAATTCCGCGAGCAACGACTACACCTCGTAACACCGCCTCGAAGGGAGCGTAGAGTACATCGAACCGTCATGCAAGAGTGCACCACGGAGATTTCCAGAACGCGTGCCGGCTGGTAAGGTGCGCGCCTGTCCTGCACGATGCACCGCTCTGGCGAGAGCGATGAAGAGACCGAGAAGAGAGGGAGTAGCGGGCAATGCCTCCCCTGAAGGAAACGTCACCACTCCGGCGCAAGCTGGGGATCGAGCTGCGACTCCTCCGGGAGGCCGCCAAGCTCACCGCCGACGAGGCGGCGGCCGCGCTGGAGACCTCGGCGTCGACCATCAGCCGCAGCGAGACCGGCAAGGTCAACGTCCACCCCCGCGACGTCGACGCCATGCTGCGCCTCTACGGCCTCAACGACGACCGCAAGCGCGAGGCCCTCGTCGCCATCGCCCGCAAGTCGCGCGAGCGCGGCTGGTGGCACGAGTTCCGCACCGTCGTCAGCACGGACCTCGCCAACTACATGAGCATCGAGTACGGCGCGAGCTCGATCCGCATCTTCCAGACGCTCCTCGTCCCCGGGCTCCTACAGACGAAGGAGTACACGCGGTCGGTGGCCACCGCCGTCTTCCGCGACTCGGACTCGCCCGAGGCCGTCGAGCAGCTGATGGAGATCCGGCTACGCCGCCAGGAGATGCTGCTCCACAAGCCCGAGCCCGTGCCGCTGCACGTCGTGCTGGACGAGTCGGTGCTGCACCGCCCCATCGGCGGACCGGGCATCATGCGCAACCAGCTGGTGCGGATGCTCGAGCTGGCGCACAGCGAGGCCGTCCGCCTGCAGATCCTCCCCTACAACGCGGGCGCCCACGTGGGGTTGTACGGACCGTTCACCCTGTTCGGGTTCGCCGAACCGATGGATCTGGACATCGTTCACGTCGAGAACCACGTGAATTTTATTTTGGTCGATGACGAAGAAGACATCCGCCACTACGAGATAGTGTTCCAGCGAGTGCAGGAATCTGCACTCCCAGAGGCCCAATCGTTGGCCCTGGTCCAAGAGATAGCGGAAGGGCTGTAGATGTCGCAGCATCATGACAGCGCCGCCACTTGGCGCACCAGTACCTATAGCGACGGAATGCAGTGCGTGGAACTCGCCGCCGTCGACGGCGATGTCGCCGTTCGTGACTCGAAGGATCCGGCTGGTCCGGTCCTCCACTTCACACGCGGTGAGATGTTGGCCTTCCTCCAGGGAGCGAAGGCCGGCGAGTTCGACGACCTGATCTGACCCTTCGGGGTCGGATAGTCAACCCAAATACACCACCCGCTGGCGAGTACGGGCCGACCCAGCGGGTGGCCTTTCGCGTTATGGGGACTTTACGGCGTTCGGGCGCTCGGGCCCGCGCGAACGGTAGTCGTACCGCTTGACAGGGTGCGCAAACTGTCCCCTACGAGACAGATGGTCACAGGCGGGCACCCCCGAGGCTTGTCACCGGATCTCACGTCGAGCTGTCGAATAGACCGCAGTCCGCGCACTTATGGGTCACAAGGCCTCCGAGCGTTCGGCGTGCAGCAACGGTGCTGAACCCGAGAGGTGGACCGCGAGGGCCACGAACGGAGGGCGCCGCGAGGAGGGCACGTGGCAAACACCAGGACCATCCCCGAGACGGGGCGCCGGCTGGGGCGCTCACGTCAGCTACGGCGACTTCCGGTATCGGACGTCGCGGTAGCCCGGGGCAGCGCCGCTCTCCTCTGGGTGCTGGTCCTCCTGGCGGGCCTCGGCGGCCTGGCCGCGTGGCTGCGGCCGACGTCGTCGAGCGAGCCCTCCCCCACGGTCGCGTCCGACCCCGACGGGGTCACCGGCAACGCCGTGGTGGTCGCCGGCGGCTTCGCCGAGCGCTACGTCACCGCCTACCTCGAGGCCGGCAAGGAGGGCGAGAAGCTCACGTCCTTCCTCGGCTACACGCCCGAGCTGCCCCTCAACGCCCAGGCCACCGAGCTGTCGGCGCCGGTGCGGTCGGTCGACATCACCAAGGCCGGCGACGACTACTGGGCGGTGGTCGTCGCCGTCGGCTGGCCGGGCCAGGAGCGCTTCTGGCAGGTCGCGGTCGACATGCGCGACGGGCCGGCGAACGCCGTCGGCCTCCCCGCCGCCGTGGCCGCGCCGGCCGCACCCGAGCGCAGCTCGCTCGACGTCAGCATGGGCCAGCCGGCGCTCGACGACCCGATGGTCGAGTCGGCCACGAGCTTCCTCGGCGCCTACCTGTGCGGCCAGGAGGGACTGTCCCGCTACCTCAGCCCCGGCCTGGCGCTGGCGCCCGCCGAACCCAAGGTGTGCAGCTCAGCGGAGGTGATCCGCTGGGGCGTGGTCGACGGCGACGACGACAACACCAAGACCGTGACGCTCGACGCCCTGCTCGACGGCGATGCCGCCGCCGACGACAGTGCCACCAGCGCCCGGGTCGCCACCTACACGCTGCTGCTGACCAGCCGAGACGGCCGCTGGGAGATCTCCGAGCTGCTGCCGGCGCCACCGCTCGACGACTGACCACCGCCGCTACATCCGCCACACCCGCCGCAAGGAACAGGAGACAGATAGTGATCGACTGGATTTCCGGGAAGATCCTGGAAGTGACCGCACTCGTGCGCGGGGCATCCGTGCTCGGGGCGATCGTCATGGTGGCTTTCGCGTACTACAAGGCGCGTTCGCTGGTCGCCGTGCTGGTCGCGGCGCTCACCGCCGGGGTGTTCCTGTGGTCCATCAGCAACCTCGACTGGTGGGAAGACAAGGTCGAAGAGGAGTCCGACACCATGGGCCGCCTCGGTGTCACCGTCGAGACGTTCGAGCTGGTGCAACCCGCCGGCGCAACGATCGTCCTCTGAACCGCACCGCCGCACATGCCCACCGAGAAGCGCGTCCCTGACGACGACCTCGTGCTGGAGTGCCGCGTGTACACGCACGCGCGCCGGCACCCGATCATCATCGGCAACATCCAGGGCCTGCGCATCCCGCCGGTCACCCCGGCGCAGCTGCTGGTGGGCGTGGGTGCCCTCGTGGTGCTCGTGGCCACGCAACCGCTGTGGGCGCACTTCGGCAGCGTCATCAACGGGCTGGCGATGATCACGATCCCGCTCGGGCTGGCGTTCGCCGCCCGGGCGCTGCGGGTCGAGGGGCGGGCGCCGTGGCGCTACGCGCTCGGCTGGTTCAACATGGTGGCGGCTCCGAAGGGCGGCAAGCGCCTGGGCAAGGCCGACCGCACCTGGACGATGCCCCGGCACTACACCCAGCGCACCTGGGTCGCCGAGCTCACCACCCCGGGAGAGAGATAGTGCGACCTCCCGCGGCGGCGGTGATCGGCAACCTCATCTGGTCGCGCTCGGGGCGGGTGTGGGCCGTGTGGCGCGTCAAGGAGAGCCCGTACCGGTGGCTGCCCACGCGGCGGAAGCTGGCCGAGCACAGCCGGGTGCGCACGATGCTGGCGGGGCTGCCCGGCGAGTCGATGGTGCTGTCGGTGGCGGCCCGCATCGACCCGGGTGAGGTCGCCGACGCCATGATCAACGGCATCGACCTGCCCCAGCACCCCGGTTGGGTCGACGCGGTCGACGCCACGCTCGACCGGCTGGAGGCCGCCGAGCTCTACCGCCGCCGCCACTACCTCTGTGTGCAGCTCCCCCACCGCTCCGGGCGGTTGCAGTGGGGCAACCTGTGGCGCTCGGCGTCGTCGTCGGTGATGGCCGCGTGGGGGCAGGCGCCGCCGCCGGTGCCGTCCCGCGAGATCACCGCCGCCATCCGCCAGGCCGACGAGCTTGAGGCCCAGCTCGGCGCCGTGCAGCTGGAGGCGGTCACCGCGGGCGAGGTCCGCTGGCTCTACGCCCGCAGCGCCCGCCGCGGCCTGGCGTCGGAGCCGCCGCTGGCCGGCTGGACCGAGCCCCGTCTGCGCTGGGTGGCCCGGCGCGGCGAGCACGTGGTCACGTCGCCGTCGCTGGCGCCGCTGCTCGACGGCCGCTACCAGGAGGGCGGCGACGGCGACGACGAGGACCGCCCGCTCCACCGCCGCTACCTCAAGGTCACCACCGACGAGGGCATCTCCTACCAGACGTTCGCCGCGGTCGCCGACGCACCCCAGCGGTTCGCCTTCCCCGGCGGGCTGTCGGAGTGGCTGTTCGTGGCCGACCAGCTGCCCTTCCCGGTCGACTGGTGCTGCCGCATCCGGGCCGTGCCCAACGCCGCGGCCACCAGAGCCGCCACCCGCCAGTCGCGCGAGCTGATGGGCCAGATCCCCGAGTACCAGCACGAGCCGGCCGGTCCTCCGCCGTCGCTGGCGTCGGCCCTCGACGCCGTCGACGACGAGCGCGCCATGCTGGCCGCCAACCCGTCCGACCCCGAGCTGCAGGTCGCCATGGTGTTCTCCACCTGGGCCACCACGCTGGTCGAGCTGGAGCACCGGGCCAAGACGCTGCAGCGGGTCTACAAGGGCGCCGAGTACCACCTGCCCCGACCCACCGGCGGCCAGCTGTCGATGTTCGAGGCGCTGCTGCCGGGCTCCACCACGCCGCAGCCCTGCCACGACTACCGCCAGTACCTGCTGCCCCGCGACCTCGCCGCCGGCATGCCGTTCGCCGGCTCGGCCATCGGCGACACCGGCGGAATGCTGCTCGGCGCCTCCCGCGACGCCGGCTGCCTGCGACCCGTGCTGCTCGACCCCGCGTCGGGCCCCAAGCACGACCGCGACGGTTCGGTCGCCGCCTTCGGCACGCTCGGCTCGGGCAAGAGCTACCTGGCCAAGCGCCTCGCCGCCACCGTGCTGATGCGGGGCGGGAAGATGATCCTGATCGACCGCACCCAGGCCGGCGAGTACGTGCGCTTCGCCGCCACGATGGCCGAGGTCGGCATCCGCTCGCAGGTCGTCACCGTGAACGACGGCGGCGGCCTGCTGCTCGACCCGCTGCGGGTGTTCACCCCCGAGGCCGCCCGCCAGGTGGCGCTGGGCTACCTGGGGCTGGTGTGCGGGCTCGACCCGACCGGCCTCGAGTCGGCGGCGCTCGACCGCGCGGTCGGCAACGTCGCCCGCCCCGGCGGCCGCCTCCACGACGTGCTCGACGAGCTGGAGCGACTGGCCGACACCGGCCCCGAGTTCCGCCACGGCCGCGAGCTGTCGCTGCGGCTGCGGGCCATCTCCAACAACCGCTTCGGTGCCCCGGCCTGGGCGGACGGGCCCAGCATCGACACGTCGGTCGACTGCACGGTGATCCACCTGCCCAACCTGGCCGTGCCCCGGCGCGAGGTGCTGCTGTCGGAGCACCTGTCGCGCAAGCTGCTGCCCGAGCAGGTGTGCTCGCTGGGGCTGCTGTACCTGGTGGCGGCGCTGGCCCGCGGGATCATCTTCGACGAGCAGGGGCGCTTCGCCGCGCTGTGCATGGACGAGGCCTGGGCCCTGACGTCGACGCTGCCGGGCCAGCAGCTGCTGGAGGAGGTGCTGCGCGACGGCCGCAAGCACAACGCCGCCTGCTGGGTGTTCTCGCAGAACCCCGACGACCTGCCCCACGAGCTGCGCGACCTCATCAGCAACCGCTTCGTGTTCGGGCTCAACGGCGACGCCGCGTCGTCCGGGCTGAGCTGGCTGGGCGTCGATCCCTCCCGGGAGAACGTCGACACCCTGGAGCAGTGGGCGGTGCGCCGGGAGGTCGTCAGCGGGCCCGACGGCGACTACGTGCCGCACGAGCCGCCGGAGTGCCTGATGCGCGACGGCTCCGGTCGGGTTGGCCGCATCCAGGTGCTCGACGCCGAGACCGAGGTGCTGCGGATCGGCTTCGAGTCGAACCCGACGCGCCTGGCCAAACGGGCCGCCGACCTGGAGGCCGGGACCGACCAGCTCGAGGCCGGCTCGCCCCCGCCGCTGCCGCTCGGGGCCGGGGTCAAGCGTTGAAGGCCGCCGTCGTCCGTGGGCTGAGAACCATGCGGGGCAAGCGGGCGCGGCGGATCGTGCTCGGGTTCGTCTTCGTGATGCTGGTGGTCGGGGCGTTCGGGACCATGGATCCGCCCCGGGTGGAGGCGGCACCGGAGCAGAACGCGCCCGCGGGGTGTCCGGGGGGACCGTCGGGGCCGGCGGTGCCGGGGACGCGGTGTCCGGACGGGTCGATCGCGGGGCAGCCGGCGGCCGGGTGTCGCGGAGGTCCGCCGGGGCCTGCCTATCCCGGCACGGTGTGTCCTGACGGGACCATCCCGGTGCCGGCCGGGGGGCCGACCGGGTGCCAGTTCGGGCCGTCCGGGAACCCGCAGCCGGGGACGACCTGTCCCGACGGGAGCGCGCCACGGGATCGGCAGGCCGACCGGGAGCTGCGCAACATCTTCGGCATCGAGGAGGGCGACCAACACCCGCTGACGGCGTACGACATCGGCTGCGACGAGGGCTCCTGGAACGCCTTCCTGCGCAAGATGTGGTGCGCCGCCCAGGCCTTCCCGTTCTCGATCGGCAAGTGGTTCATCGGCATCGGCATCGAGCTGCTGGCCTGGGCGCTGGAGTTCCGCATCGCCGACACGCTCACGCCGGTCGCCGCCATGCTCTCCCGCGTCTACAACACCAGCCTGGTCGGGCCGCTCAACATCGACGAGCTGGCGTGGACCGTGGCGCTGTTCGTCGGCGGCTGGAACCTCATGAAAGCCCGGTTCGCCGAGGGCGCGCGCGACATCTTCCTCACGTTCATCATCGCCATCTTCGGCGGCTTCGTGCTCGCCAACCCCGAGGGCTACCTGGAGGGGTCGATCACGCTGGCGCAGAACAGCTCGGGCGCGGTGCTCGAGGCGGTCGACGGCGCGATGAGCTCCTCGCCCGCGCAGGACTCCACGGCCGTGCGCGAGCGGCTGGGCGGCGTGCTGCGGCGGTCGTTCGTGGGCGAGCCGTACGACCTCATCAACTGGGGCGCCCCGCTCACCGGCGAGTGCGCCGCGGCCCGCGACGAGATCCTGGCCGGCGGCCCGTGGGGCGACGACGACCAGCCCCGCGAGATCATGCGGGCCCGGGGCTGCGAGACCGCCGCCGACTACAACGCCAACCCCACCGACGAGCGCGCGGCCGCGTCGCTCACCGTGGCGGTGGCGTCGGTGATGATCACGGTCCTGATGGTGATGATGGCGCTGGCGGTGTTCGTCGCCCAGATCACCCTGGTGGCGTTGTTCTCCGGGGCCAGCGTGGTGTGGGCCCTCGCCCTGTTCCCCGGCAACCGCGCCGTGCTGTGGTGGTGGATCAGCAAGCTCATCTGGGCCGTCCTGGTGACGTTCGCGTCGATGTTCCTGCTGTCGTGGGCCACGATCACGGTCACGGCGGTGCTCGACGCCACGACCGACCTGTCGATCGTGCAGCGCTGCCTGATCGCCATCGTGATCGTGGGCGTCGCCTACAAGTTCCGGTCGTCGATCGACACGGCCATCGACGGCACCGCCAAGGGCTTCGCCCAGAAGATGCGCCGCAGCTCCGCCCCGATCAGCCAGACCCCCACCGGTGCGGGGTTCATGATCGGCACCGCCGCCTCGGTCCCGAAGAACCCCTACGTGGTGCCGCCGGCCCCACCGGCCGGCGAGCCCGGAGCCCTCAGCGTGAGCCCCGCGCAGGCCACCGGGGTGCTGGCGGCCGCGACGGCGGGGGGCGTCGCCTACGCCAACCGCACCCAACGGATCGCGACCCAGAGCCTCGCGGCCGGACGGGGCGCGGTGCGGGGCACGCAGACCCTCGGTGGCACCGCCGCCCGCACCACCCGGACGATCGTGGGTGCGCCGCGGTCGGCGCGCTCGGCGGTGACCGAGCGGTCGGCCTCGGTGCGTACGCAGTTGGCCCGCGCCCGCGCGGGTGCGCGGGCGGCACGCAACCCGCTGGGCGCGGCGCGCGCGGCGCGTGGCGCCTCCGAGCGGGCGGCTCGCGACACCACCGACTGGCTGTAGGACACGCCCTAACCCGCTTCTGTCGGCCCGGGGCACGCGGCGATCTCATTCGACCCGGAGTGCTCAGCTCGTCGGCGACGGCGACGTGCCGGTCGACCAGGGCCCGAGGATCGCCGTGGCGAACGGGACGAAGAGGGCGATCCCGATAGCGAGCGCACCCGAGGCGACGAGGATCGTGGTCCGGGGCGTCAGCGCGCTACCGAGCACACCCGCGAGGCCCGCACCCAGCGGGAGCGCCCCGGAGACGAACAGTCGATAGCCGGCATTGACCCGGCCCTGGAGCCCGTTGGGAGTGACGGCCTGCCGGAGCGACGTGGCGTGCACGTTGAAGAGCCCGGTGGCGAAGCCGTGGACGAAGAAGGCGACGCCCAGCACCCATTGCACCGTGTCGCCGCTCGGGATGGGCACGAACGCGAGGGCAGCCGCCCCGGTCGGCAACGAAACCACGAGAGCCTTGCCCGTCCCGAGCCGTCGCCCGACGCGTCCGGCTGCGACGGACCCGAGCGTTCCCCCGATGCCAACGGCCGCCAGGAGCAATCCGATGGCTGACGCCGTCAGGGACAGCGACTGGGTGGCGTAGACGAGGAAGATGATGAAGATCGGTAGACCGAAGGCATTGAACCAGGTGCTCGCGAGCAGCAGGAGGCGCAGCTGCGGGTGTGTGAAGCAGAACCGCACCCCTTCCCACCCGCTCGGCAGCAACGACCGAGGAGCCGCATCACGCGGGGGGACGATCTCGTTCGTGGTTATGCGACCCAGCGCCGCAAACGAGAACAGGTACGACAGGACATCGGCCACTATCGCCCCCGGCGCGGTCAGCAGCTGAACCAATACACCACCCAAAGCGGGTCCCGCTGCATCAGCGATGGAGATCGAGGCGCCGACTCTTCCGTTCGCGTCGACGAGATCCTCGGAGCTGACGAGACGAGGAAGGTAGGTGAGCACGGCGACGTCGAACACGCACGTGAGCGCGCTGACGGCCAACCCGACCCCGTAGAGCAAGGGCATCGTCACCGATGCCAGGACGTAGGCCAGCGGGATCGTCAGGAGCAGTAGAGCGCGCGCCACGTTCGCCCAGATCATGATGGGTAGGACCGTTCGAGTGTCCACCCACGCGCCGACGAAGGGCGTCAGGGCAATGGCACCGACGGTTGTCGCGACCCCCAGAAGGCCGATCTCCGACGTCGATGCATCGGCCGTGTGGATCGCCGTGAGCGGTAAGGCCAGAAAGGTCACCTGCGAGCCGATCGACGACACCGACTCTCCGAGCCAGTACTTCCTGAAGTCCGATCGACGACCTATCAGCGTGCGGCCGACGCCGTCCCGGCCGTCAGTCGATCCCATCCATCCTCCTGGCCCACAGGTACGCCGGTCGGGCCACGACTGGGCGAGGCAAAGTCCATCCCTCTCGACGCCGATCGTTCTCGGGGAGAGCGTTAGCGACGGCCGCTAGCGAGCTGCTAGCGAGCCGTTAGCGCCCTGAGCGGCAGCGCAGGGCGACATCCCACAGCTATGTGTTCTCGCTGAAACCTGTAGGTGCGGTGAGGCTCGAGTGCGTCACTCTGGGCGGGTGGCGATCGAGGTTCGAGGGTTGACGAAGACGTTCGTGACGGGGCGTCGGCGGGCGCGGCGGACGATCGAGGCCGTGCGCGACATCTCGTTCTCGGTCGAGCCCGGCGAGCGGGTGGCGTACATCGGCCCGAACGGGGCTGGCAAGAGCACGTCGATCAAGGTGCTCACCGGCATCCTCCACGCCACGTCGGGCGAGGTGCAGGTGCTCGGCCTCGTGCCCTGGCGCGACCGGCGCCGGCTCACCCGGCGGATCGGCACGCTGTTCGGCCAGCGGTCGCAGCTGTGGTTCGAGCTGACGCCCCTGCAGTCGTTCCGCCTGCTGGCCGCCATCCACCGGATCGAGCGGGCCGAGGCCCAGGCCCGGGTGGCCGAGCTGGCCGAGCTGCTCGACGCCGGCGACCTGTTCGACCAGCCGATCCGCAGCCTGTCACTGGGCCAGCGGATGCGCTGCGAGCTGGCCGCCTGCATGTTGCACCGGCCGGAGATCCTGTTCCTCGACGAGCCCACGATCGGGCTCGATCTGCTGGCCAAGCAGCTGTTCCGCGACCTGCTGGTGCGGCTCAACCACGAGCGCGGCACCACCATCTTCCTCACCTCGCACGACGTCGCCGACGTGGAGCACGTCGCCCGGCGGGTGGTGATCGTCAACCACGGCTCGATCATCTACGACGACGCCGTCGCCACCCTGCGGCGCACCCTGCTGGCCACCAAGCTGATCGAGGTCGGGCTGTCGTCGGCCGTCGACATCCCCGCGCTCGACGGCGTCACCGTGCTCGAGCACACGGCCACGGCGGCCCGGCTGGCGGTCGACACCGCCCGGCGCTCGGTACGCGACGTGCTCGACGTCCTCCTCGACACCTGGCCCGTCGCCGACATCTCGGTGGTCGACCCGCCGCTGGAGGACGTGATCGCCGAGATCTACGGAGCTCCCCGGTGATGCCTCCCTGGGTGGGCGTGGCCGTGCGGACGGGGGCCCGGCGCGTCCTGGCCGAGCCGAGCGCCCTGCTGATGCAGGTGTTCTTCTACCTGCTCGTCACCGGGGCGGTGACGTCGCTGTGGCGGGTGGCGGTCGAGGCGAACGGCGGGACGGTGGCCGGCTACGACGCCCGCGCGCTCACCTGGTACCTCGCCCTGTCGGAGGGTGCGTACCTGGCGGTGCACAGCCGCATCATCGAGGAGATCGGCGACGACGTGGCCGGCGGCACGGTCGCCTCCGAGATGCTGCGCCCGGCCCCGGTCGTGGGGGTGCGCCTGGCGACGGAGCTGGGGAAGGCGTTGCCGCGGTTGGCCGTGAACTGTGGCGCCGGCGTGCTGCTCTGCCTGCTGACCGTGGGCGCGCCGCCGTCGACGGCGGGCCTCCTGCTGGCCGTGCCGGCGATGCTGCTGGCCGGCGCCTGCAACCTGGCGGCCATGCACGGCGTGGCGGCGCTGACGTTCTGGCTGCGCGACGCCCGCACGTCGTGGTTCCTCTACCAGAAGCTGATCTTCATCTTCGGCGGCATGCTGCTGCCGCTGCAGGTGCTGCCGCCCTGGTTGCACGACGTCGCGGTGCGCCTGCCGTTCATGACGATGACGTACGTGCCGGCCCGGCTGGCGTCCGGCCACGTCGAGCCCGAACTGCTGCTGGTGCAGCTCGGCTGGCTGGCGGTCCTCGCCGCGTTCGCCACGTCGGCCTTCGCCGGTGGCGAGCGCCGCCTGCAAGCGGTGGGTGGTTGACGTGCGGGCGATCGCCGCGACCAGCCGGGGTGCGTTCGCCGAGTCGGTCGCCAACCCGAAGGCCTTCTGGGCGCAGGTGGCGGCGATGATGATCAACGACCTCGGCTGGATGGCGTTCTGGGTGCTGTTCTTCGACGAGGTCGGCGAGGTGCGGGGCTGGGACGGCGAGCGGGCGCTGCTCCTGCTGGCGGTGTTCGCCACCTCGGCGGGGTTGGTGCTGGGGCTGTTCACCAACGCCCGGCACATCGGTCGCATGGCGGCCGACGGCGAGCTCGACGCCGCCCTGGCGCTGCCGGTGCCGCCGCTCACCTACCTCCTCGTGCGGAGGATCAGCCCGGTCAACCTGGGCGACGTCCTGTTCGGGATCGTGCTCTTCGCCGTCTCGGGGCGGCCCGACGCCGGCCGGGTCGGCATCTTCGTGGTCGGCGTGGCGGCATCCGCGGGGCTGCTGCTGGGCTTCCTGGTGGTGACGGGGTCGCTGGGCTTCTTCGTCGGGCACGGCGAGACCGGCGACCTCGGCTTCAACGCCATCCTGCTGCTGGCCAACTACCCGGCCGACTTCTTCGGCGGCCCCACCAAGCTGGTGCTCTACACCGTGATCCCGGCGGCGTTCGTCACCGCGGTGCCGGCCACGCTGATCGACGAGTTCGACTGGGCTCAGGCCGCCCTGCTGCTCGCCGCGTCCGCCACCTTCCTCGTCGCCGCCTGGGCGACCTTCACCCTCGGTCTGCGCCGCTACTCGTCGGGCTCGGTCTGGACCCAGGCCTGACCCGTTCTGTCTTCGCTCAGCCGGGAATAGCCGGCTCAGCGAAGACAGATGGTGTGGCGTCGGCCGCGGCCTGGCGGGCGTGGTAGCTGGACCTCGTCAACGGGCTCGACTCGACGTGGGGGATGCCCAGGGCCTCGCCGAACCGGGCGTAGGCCTCGAACTGGGCGGGCTCGACCCAGCGGGCCACCGGGAGGTGGGCGCTGGTGGGCCGCAGGTACTGGCCGATGGTGACGATGTCGACGCCGACGGCGTGCAGGTCGGCCAGGGCGGCGAGCACCTCGCTGTCGGTCTCGCCCATGCCCACGATCAGACCCGACTTGGTGGTCAGCCCCGCCTCCTTGCCCCGGGCCAGCACCGACAGGCTGCGGGCGTAGCCGGCCGACGGTCGCACCACCCGCTGCAGCCGGGCGACCGTCTCGAGGTTGTGGTTCAGCACGTCGGGGCGGGCGCGGAAGACGGTGGCGAGCGACTCGTCGTCGCCCTTGCAGTCGGGGATCAGCACCTCGACCTGCGTGCCGGGCGTGCGTCGCCGGATCGCCCGGATGGTGTCGGCGAAGGCCCCCGCGCCCCCGTCGGCCAGGTCGTCACGGGCCACGGCGGTGACCACGGCGAAGGCCAGGCCCATCTGCTCGACCGCCACGGCCACCTTCTCGGGCTCGCCGGCGTCGAGCGGCTCGGGGTGGCGGGTGTCGACCAGGCAGAACCCGCAGGCCCGGGTGCAGCGCTCGCCGTTGATCATGAAGGTGGCGGTGCCGTCGGCCCAGCACTCGAAGATGTTGGGGCAGCCGGCCTCCTCGCACACCGTGACCAGCCCCAGGTCGCGCATGGTGTGCTTGAGCTTCGTGTAGCCGGGGCCGGTCTTCAGCTCCGACCGCAGCCACTGCGGCTTCCGGGCGGCGATCTGGAGCCCCTCGGTGACCCCGGCCTTGGCCATGCGGGTGCGCAGCTGGACGGACACACCCGCCGTGGGGGCATCGGCCGGCGGCGTCAGGGGGACGACCTCCAGCGTGGCCGTGGCGAACGAGACGTCCTGGCGCTCGACGTCGCCCTCGCCCCACAGGGCCGCGGCCCGGGCGGTGACGGCGTCGACGACCTCGGCCATCGTCACGCGGAGGCCCTCGTCGGCCAGCGACGTGACGGCCTTGTCGGGGATGCCGCAGGGGACGATGTGACCCCAGTAGGCCATGTCGGGAGCGACGTTGAGGGCGAAGCCGTGCATCGACCGCCCCCGCACCAGCCGCACGCCGATGGCGCAGATCTTGCGCGGGTTCTCGCC